>DCTH01000006.1 GCA_002329495.1 Syntrophothermus sp. UBA1445
CAGTTCCTGGCCGTTTCCCAACTGCAGAACCGCATGGGTGTGCTTGGGGCGCGGATGAGCCGGGTTATCGAGGTAGAACCGGCCGCTCATACCCAGGTGCACCACCAGCGACAGGCCGGGTTCGGTCTCAATAATCATGAACTTCCCGCGTCGGCTGATCCGGGCTATTGTCTTACCCCACAGTTCCCCGGCCGGAAAGTCCTCCTGCTTAACGACCACCGGGTTTATGATCAAGAGCCGCGTGATCTCTTGCCCCACCAGGGGCTGCAGCGAGCGGACAACGGTCTCAACTTCCGGCAGTTCCGGCATACCTTCACTTCCTACCGTTTAAAATGTTCCCCCCTCCAGGAAAGAAGGGGATTCCCAGTTATACCGCAAAAACAGAGGGCCCTGCCCTCCGATATGCTTAACCCATTTACAAGTTTTTGCCGCCTGACAGTTTTAAATTCCGGTCCCCCGCCAGGCCTCCGTCGACTCATACCGGATACTATTTCAGCCCGGCGGCTTTAGGCGCTACTCCCAGCTGTTCATATCATACCAGTCAAGCCCGATCTTGACCGCTGCCAGGAGCGGGACCTTGAGCTGGAAAGCGTTTTCCATGCACTCCTTGACCAGATAGGCCACCTGGTTCAGCTCATCCGCATAAACCTCCAGCAGCAGGTCATCATGGACCTGCAGGATCATGCGGCTCTTTAGCTGGCTGGCCTTCAGCTGCTGGTCGATATTCAGCATCGCCAGCTTGATAATATCGGCCGAGCTTCCCTGGATCGGGGTGTTAAGCGCCATCCGCTCCGCATTGGCCCGCACCATCCGGTTGCTGCTCAAGAGGTCCGGCAGGTAGCGGCGGCCCAGGATGGTGGAGACATAACCCTGCTCTCGCCCCATCTCCACGATCTCTTTCATATAGCGCCGGACCCCCGGATAGGAGTCCAGGTAATTGGCGATGTACTCATGCGCCTCCGCCCGGCTGACCCCGGTATCCCGCGCCAGTCCGAAGTCGCTGATCCCGTAAATAATGCCAAAATTGACGGCCTTCGCCCGGTAGCGCAGTTCCGAGGTCACATCGGCTACCGGAACCTTGAAGATCTCCGAAGCCGTGCGGGCATGGATATCGACCCCTTCTTCAAACGTATCGATCAGGGTCGGGTCGCCCGAAACATGCGCCAGGACCCGCAGGTCAATCTGCGAGTAGTCAGCACTGAGGAGCAGCCAATCCCGTTGCGAGGTGATAAAGGCTTTCCTGATCCTTCGCCCCTCCGCCATGCGGATGGGGATGTTCTGCAAATTGGGCTCGGCACTCGACAGTCTCCCGGTCGCAGTTACCGCCTGCTTGAAAATCGTATGCACCCGGCCGGTCTCTGGATGGATGTAGTTCGGCAGCGCATCCACATAGGTAGACTTCAGCTTGATCAGTTGACGGTAATCCATGATCAGCGGAATTATCGGGTGATAGTCGTAGAGCTGCTCCAGGACCGCTGCATTGGTCGAATACCCGGTCTTGGTCTTCTTCAATGCCGGCAGCCCCAGCTCATCAAACAGCACATGTCCGAGTTGCCGGGTGGAGTTGATATTGAACTCCTCCCCTGCCAGCTCGTAGATGCTGGACTCGGTCATATCCAGGCGTTCCCCCAGTTCGCGGGATATCCCCGCCAGGGTCTCACCCTCCACCTTCACCCCGGTAAGCTCCATCTGCGCCAGCACCCGGGTTAACGGCATTTCCACCTCATAGTACAACTTCAGTATCTGTTCATCACACTTCTCCAACAAGTAGTGGTGCAGGTTGATGATCTCTGCCACCGCCTTCTCCGGGGCCGCATCCTGCTCCACCACCCGTCCCCAGTAGTGAAAGATATGCTCCTGCAGGCTCTCCCCATCAAACGACGGGTCCACCACATAGGACAAGAGCAGGGTGTCTCCCTTTACCCCCCGCAGCTCAATTCCCTGCCGGGCCAGGATAACCATGGCCTGCTTCGCATCATGCAGGTACTTCTCTACCCGTTCATCCTCCATGATGGGTTTTAATCGACCCGTATCCCGTCCTGACAGGACATAGGCACCCTCTCGCCACCAGAGATAGGTATCGACCACCTCCGCCCACATCGGGTGATGGGGCTTCACCACCATGAATACCGCCAGGGAATCGCCCGGCTCAACCTGCTCCATAACCTCCCGGAAATCCCGTACCGGCAACTCGATCGCTTCCTCAATCGCGCCCAGGTCCTTGGCAAAGGCGGCAAACTCCAGTTCCTGGTAGAGCTCCAGCAATCGCGATCTCTGGGGGTGGTCGTAGCGGAAATCCTCCAGATCACAGGGAATATCAAGATCAGTCACAATGGTCCCCAGGCTGCGGCTCAGGAAGGCCTGCTCCCGGTGCTCTGCCAGCAACTTGCGGATCCGCTCCGGGGTAACCTCTTCGATACGCTGGTAGAGCTCTTCCAGGGTACCAAAGGCCTTAATCAGCTTAATGGCAGTCTTCTTGCCAATCCCCGGAACTCCCGGGATATTATCCGAGGCATCCCCCATCAGGCCCTTTACATCCACCAGGCGATTCGGGTAGACCTCCCATTTTTCCATCACCAGTTCATCGGTGTACTTCTCCGTCTCCGAAATCCCCTTGCGGGTAAGCAGGATGTCAACCCCGCGCTTCGCCAACTGCAACGCATCCTGGTCGCCGGTCACAATCAGGCAGGGAACCCCCTTGTCCCAGGTGCGGGTACTGAGGGTTCCGATCAAATCGTCCGCCTCATAACCCTCAATCTCCATATAGGTTATATCCATGGCCTTCAGAATCTCTTTCAGAAGGGTAAACTGTTCCCGGAGTTCGGGCGGGGTCGGCTGGCGGTGGGCCTTGTATTCGGCAAACTCCTCCGTCCGCACCGTAGCCCGGCTCTTATCAAAAGCCACCACCAGGTAAGCCGGATTATAGTCCTTCAGGACCTTGAAAAGCATGGTGAGAAAACCGTAAACGGCATTCGTAAACACCCCCTGCTTGGTGCGCAGGAGCGGCAGCGCAAAAAATGCCCGGTAAACCAGGCTGTTTCCATCGATAAGTACCAGCAGTTCCTCTTTCAAATCATGCACCATCCCTATGTTTATCCTATGGAAATTCAATGGGCAGGATAAAAATCCTGCCCATGTCGTTATTTCTGATATTAAGGTGTCAGCAACTTAGTGATCGGTTTCCTCCGTTATCAACACATTGACTGCCACCAGTCTGGTGTTGGCTTCCAGGTCAGCTATCTTATCCTCCAGGTACGATTTCTCAAACAGCATAGCTTTCAGTTTGTTGCTCTCATCCGCATCCAACTCTTCCAGCCCCTGCAGCCTGCAGATTTCGGCTTCAACCTCACCCAGACGCTCTTTTAATTTTTTATATTCCTCAGTTACATCCTGAGTACCCTGCATGGGTTGTGCCCCGCAGCCAAAGGAGCTAACCCCGGTAACAATGCTGCCCACTTTCTCGGGCGCTACCCTCAGGGTCACGACCTTGGCAACCCCGGCCATGAGCTGGTTGTTGGATGTCTCCACCTGGGCATCATTGACCTGTGCCAGCTGCATTATGTTGTCAGCAACCTGCTCGGCCTCAGCGGCGGACAACTGCAGGTTAACCGTGTTGATGACCATCGGCTTGACGGTCTCGCTAACCGGGTTATTAACCGTTGGGTTCACCGGTAAACCTGCCACCTGCTGTGGTTCTTGGTTATTAGCTGCCTGCTGCGGTCCCTTTTCCTTATCGGGTGTGTTCGGCTGCTGAATATTAAGCGCTGTATGCATCTGCTGTTCCTTTTCCTTAAGGAACTTTTCGATATTACCTCGCAGTTCATTGTCCTTAGGGGCCATGACCTGCGGTATCTTGTCAAACAAGCTGGCCACTATCGGGAAAGGCACCAGACTGCTGACATATATCCCGGCGATCAAAGCGATACTGGCAACTGCAGCCACCAGCCACCTTGAGGTGGAATGAACCAGGTGGTGTTTGTGACGGTGGTTCTCGAAGGGTGCAACCTTTTCCTGCAACAAACGCTCATGCAGCTCTTTCATGAAATCAGAAGGAGCCTCTAGTTTCTCCATACCCCGTATTCTATTGACTGCACTCTGTAATTCCGCCAGGTCCTTACGGCAGGACTCACACGCGGCCAGATGCGTTTCGACCGAGGTTAATTCCTCAGCGGATAAAACCTCGTCAATATAGGGAGATAGTAATTCCCTAACTTTCCAGCATCTCATAGCACCGCACTCCTTCTACCATAAAAGACGTCAGCCTCAAGGCAAAAGTTCCCGTTTGCCAATCTTCTTTCGCAGAACCTCTCGACCTCTGCTGAGTCGCGATTTGACCGTACCAACGGAACAGTTAAGCACCTCGGCAATCTCTTCGTAGGTCAAATCCATAACATCTCGCAGGATAATTACGGTTTTTTGTTCCGGTTTTAGCATGTTGATTAGAGACTGTAAGTATACCTCAGTTTCCTTGTACTGATATATTATGTCAGCCGTAGGAGAAGGGTCCGGGATATCCCTTTCAATCTCGTCGCCATCCGTGGTAGCTACCGGTTCATCCATGGAGATCATATGTAAGGTCCTTTTTCTCTTGCGCAGTTCGTCCAGACAGACGTTGGTGGTTATGCGGTACAGCCAGGTCCCCAGAGAAGAGTCGCCTTTAAATGTTGCAAGAGAGCGGTATGCTTTGATCAGGGCTTCCTGGGCCATGTCACTGGCGTCTTCATCGTTGCCCATGTATCGGTAGGCCAGGTTGTAGATCTTGTGCTGGTACTTCACGGCCAGTTCTTCAAAAGCCCTTGTATCTCCCGCCAAACTAAGTTTTATAAGATCGTCATCATGTCCCAGAAGCATCCTCCTCTCTTCCAGGAATGGAGAATACCAACTACCCTAATTCGATAGTTCCTGTTGAAACTCCTCTAATCATGTCTCTGCTATTGTTCCCACAGCACTCATATTCTGCTTGCGCTGGCATAATCTGCGAGCAACTTAACGCTGGTGGCATCTGGTAAATGACGTGCTTCCACGTATTATGTCACACCCCTGAAAAACGCTTCGATTCTCTGACAGCATTATCCTGGGCTGGGCACACAGACCATCTTGAAACCACCAGGCCAACGAATCCGTATAAATTGACAGACCAACGCCTATTCATTATAATATTAAATGCGCTGGGATTGCGACAACCAATTGCTCTTGTGCAGATATCATGCCGAAGTGGTGGAATTGGCAGACGCGCTCGACTCAAAATCGAGTGTCCTCCGGACATGTGGGTTCGAGTCCCACCTTCGGCACCAGAGATAACTAAAGGGAGGCGAAACCTCCCTTTTTTGGTTTCTTGCGTTCCCACATGTCCCCCGGACCTGTAGGTTCACCCTATCGGGTACAAGCGAGTCCCACCTTCGGCACCA
>DCTH01000024.1 GCA_002329495.1 Syntrophothermus sp. UBA1445
GTCGGCTAACTTTGAAATTGTAGAAACCTTTGACGGATACTATGTCAAAGTCACCGGGAAAGTTGACCTGAATCTCCTGTCACAGGAACTTAAAAGGCAGCGTCTTGACGTTGATGTCAGCAAGATCATGCGGGATATTGTAAATGCCAAGATCGGCCAGGAGATTCTCTTGCTATCCAAGCCCGAGGAACCTGAAGGCAAAATCGTTCTAACTGTGGCACCTGGAAAGATGTCAGCCCTTCTTACCTTGAACATCCGACCCGGGGAAAAAGTTCCCCTTGATGAGGTATTTCAGAAACTCAAAGAAAAGCAGATTGTTCACGGGGTAAATCTGGAACGTATAAAGACCCTTATCAACCTGAAGCGTCCGGCCTACCGTGAAACCATCGCCGTCGGAGATCCCCCGGAACGGGGAAAGGATGCCAGTATCAAATACACCTACCATCAACCCACTCTCGCCCCCTCCCCGGTTGAAGACGGCTTTGCTTACGAATCTGGACGTATCATTATGGTCCGGGAAGGGGAGGTCCTGGCTGAAAGAACCCCCTCTACATTGGGGGTCTTTGGCTGCAACGTACTTGGTGAGATAGTCCATCCGCTACCAGGAAGAAATCTGGAGTTCAATGTTGGTAAGACCATCACCATCCAGGGAAACACTGCGTCCGCCGGCAAGGACGGGGCGCTAACCTGGGAAAACTCGGTATTGGAAGTGAGTGATGTCACCACCGTTCCCGAAGATTTGCGGATGGGAGTAATATCCGCCCAAGGAATGGTTCTGGTCCTCGGTAATGTGGGCCCCGGTGCCCATATCCAGGCACAGGGTGATGTAGAGATCCGTGGCGCAGTTGAAGGTGGAACTGTCACCTCAGTTAAGGGCTCGGTGTTTGTTAAGGGTGGTATTATCGGTGGTAGCCGGTCCGTCATCAAAGCGGCCGGCAACATTGAAGCTCAATTCATTGAGGAGTCCACCGTTCACGCCGGACAAAATCTTATTGTCGCCAGATATGTGTTTGATTCCTCGATATCTGTAGGTAAGGCAGTGTATTTCAAGACGGTCAAAGAATTTACCTTACCAGATAAAGTTCAGATCGGTTCCAAGGCCACATCACAACCAGAAACCGGCAAACCGCTTGCTACAGCACTCTCCTATCCCGAACAGGTAAAACAGATGTCCAAAGATATAAAGACTATTGAGCGGGAGATGAAATCCTTTGCCGCTCGCTTCAAGAACCTGCTGGAAAAAGAGGACCTGGGGCCTGAGTTGCGGGAACAGTTGGAGATCTATTTCAACCAGGCTGAGAGACTGGATAGTTTGAAGCAGGAACGTCAGAACCTGGTCAACCGGTGGGGGGGTAAAGGACTAGGAATCCTGGGACTTCTGATCAACGTCGGCGTTGGCTTTCGGGTAAGGTATGAACAGCTTGTATTGGAACAGCCAGTGACACATGTCACCATGTTCTATGATTACCACAAAAAACAGGTCGCCTATTCGGGAAGCCAATTACTGCCCGAAACCGAGGCCTAGCAACCTATCCGCCACCAAGGTGACCGGATCCATGTGACCCATACGATACCAAGCAGGCTGCTGCATTCATACTGGATTCGCCCTATACGAGATACCAAGAAAATATACATAACCTTCTTCGGCAATATCAATCTTCGTATGCAACTTAAACGGGCAGGGGGAGTTTATCCCGCCTGCCCGTTTGGTTTTCGCCTGGGCTACACCCTGTTCATTCTTCTAATTTACATGCCGGCTGCTCTTTTTACCGCTGCCTGGTGTGCATTGTCAACATGAGCCGGGGAAGGTGCCCATTGATTTCCGCCATGGGTCATGCTGTTAAGGAAATGAATACAAAAATGGCCCGGGAAGTTATTGTCGGAAATCGTTTTTGATGCATGCGGCATTGCGTGTTGTGAAGCGGCAATCGTTTGCCCGGCAACCGAGACTATTATGGCCCTTCGTGCCCAACTCCATTCTCCGCCCCAGGTTGCTTTCATCTTGGCGGAATCTGCTGCCGTTAGTGGCTCACAATCGGCGTGATTGCTGCCGCCCATACGCTTGACCTGCCATGTTGTCCCGGTGTCGAGGTCAGTAACCGTCGCCACCATACCCACTTTGAAAATCCCATTAACTTTGGACCAGTCAATAAGTGATCCGTAACGATCATTCCGACTGGGTGGATTGGTTGGGGTGGTGGGCTGAGTGACATTACCGGGATTGGATGGCTTATCGCCGTTTCCCGGGTTACTTGGGGGATTAACATTGCCCGGAGCAGTTGGCTCGGCACCCTTTCCAGGTATGGTAAGCTTTTGTCCAACGTATATCATATCGGAAGTCAGGCCATTGGCCAGTTTAATTGCTGCTACGGTGCTGCNNCCATAGCGATTGGCCAGAAGCCATAAGCTATCTCCGCTGACGACCGTGTAAGTAAATCCCTTTCCCCCCACCAATTCCGTTAGTTTAGCCTTGGTATTGGGACCGGCAATCCCATCAACGGCCAGATCATTAGCTTTCTGGAAAGACAATACGGCATTACGGGTTCTTATACCAAATATCCCATCCACGCCGTATGTACTGTACCCAAGTGCTGTCAAATCCCTTTGGAGTTCACGAACATCATCCCCTACGGTTCCCTGGTACAAGAGCCTGTCCCCGTAAGCTGCATAAGAGCTGGTGATCGGAAGAAATATGGCAGTGACCAGGAAGATTCCCATGAGAATAGATGACAGACTCCGCTTTATGCGGTTGGACAAGTGGTCCTCTCCTCCCTTCCCTATAACTTGTTCCTATCTTAACCTTTGTCCCAGGGTTTCACCAAACCCGGTCTGACCGTCGGGTCAGTCATCAGAAGGGAGTAGTCGCTAGGAGTAGGTTTTAAGCAGAGTCTTTCAAATAATCATTGGAATAACTTAAAAAGAGGATAAGATGGTCCGAATTGGAAAGGAAAGAGGTGCAGGTTGGCTGTCCCCAATTTCTATCAACGCCTACCATACCAGGCGTTCATCCAGAGGTGTTGTTGAACGCGGTTTGAGACCGTTAGACTTTTAACCGGGCCGCCGAAGTGAGGCCAGTGTAGTAATGGGGTCCCGGGAGCCAACCGTATAAATCGCGTCCGTTGCTCACCGGGACCCAATAATTTAGAACCTTATTTCCCGGGGTTCAGCTGTGAAAGAGTAAAACGTGGCCGTAGCATCCTTCAGATATAGCACCTCGGTATTATCGTCATCAGGCTTATACAGGTCCTGCAAAGTCGGGTAAGCATCCAACATATGCTGTTTGGCTTCAAACCTGTCATCTCGTACGACAGTTGCCGCAATGCGAAGCCACACGCCACCATCCACAGCACAGATCTCCACCCTGGGATTGGCTTGCATCTGCTTGGAGACTTTCTTGACTTTGCCCGTTTGGATATAGAGCTTGCCCTCAAATATGTCGATAGTCCCAAAGGGACGTACCCTGGGTTGGTCACCGTCAATAGTGGCAAGAAAATATGTCTGGCACTTCTTTAAAAAATCATATACTTCGTTCACCATAAACCCTCCCGATCTTATTTTTCCCAGATCTCTATCCGTCTGCCTTCCGGATCTGAAATCCAAACAAAGGTCCCGTATTCGCTTTTTTCAGGTTCCGCTAAAAGTGGTATACCGTTTTTTTTGAAGTGATCAATAAAGGCTTCAATATTATCTACCTGGAAATTCAGCATGACAGATTGCTCTTTGGGGAATAAATCACTATCTTCTTCATGTAAAGAAAAAATTGTTATGTTGTCAGCTTCCGGTTTAATGACAGTACCATTCCAATCCTCCCAGGAGATCCCCAGTGTCTCCTCATACCATCTTCTTAATGAAGCTACATCCTTTGTTCTCAGGAAGATTCCACCAAAACCTTTGATTTTCATACAGTATACCTCCATTTGAGTAATGTGTTTCCTACCCCATAGACAGCTATCTTCGGGCGCTGCATTGATTAATTGTTCGTTTCTCGGTGGTTGCTGTTCTGCTGCGAAATTT
>DCTH01000043.1 GCA_002329495.1 Syntrophothermus sp. UBA1445
GGGTTTTTCACCAGTTATCTAGATCAGGCTTTGAACTGTAGGGTAAGACAACCGGCACTTTTGCATATAAAAACGGAGCCAGTTTGATGCTTGACTCCGTTTAATGCCTTATTGAGCTTTCCCACCAATACACCTGGCTGCAGTTTAATCTCGGCCAACTCCTCAAGACGGTACCAACTACCTGNNTCTTCCCGGGCCCGCCGGGCCTCAGGAATAAAGGCCGGCATGGCTGGATAACAGTGTATCATACCCTTTTCCACCTGCAGCCTGACGTCGACCCCGGCGGCTCGGGCCTTTTCTGCGAACTTGATTGAGTCATCCCGGAGGATCTCATCGTCACTGGCATAGATCAGCAGGGGCGGCAGGCAGCGAAGATCCCCATACAGGGGTGAAATCAGCGGCAGACCCGGGTCATTATCCCCGGCATAATACTTGCTGCAGACATTCCACATGTTATATGGAGACATGCACTTATCAGCATTGGTACGGTAGGACTCCCCGGTACACCGGAGATCGGTCCAGGGTGAGAGGGCCACCGCTGCCGCCGGCAGGGGCATTCCCCGGTCCTTCAAGACCAAGAGGGTGTNNCACCAGCAGAGTCACCGGCAAACACTATGTTTGCAGTAAGTGTCCCCTGAGCCAGCAGCCAATTATATACGGTGAGGGTATCCTCTAGGGCCGCCGGGAACGGGTGCTCCGGAGCCAAACGGTACTCATACTGCAAGGCCCCAACTCCGCTCCCCTGGACAAACTTGGCCACATGATTGCGGTGATCCGAGCAGGAGCCCGATATATAGCCGCCCCCATGAATCCATAATATCACTTTATCCATAGCAACTCCGGCAGGTAGAATCCATTCGGCCCGCAATCCTCCTATCATCAATGGTGTCACCATAATACCCGGGGGAACTTTCCCAAATCTGGCGGCACCCCTTTCACACTGTTCCCGGAAAGCCGGCACCGATGTATTAAAGTCCCAGGCAGTTTTTTTCCGCCGGCGCAATATAAATCTAAATAAACGGCTCTGCCAACTGGCCATTGTCTTAGCCTCCTTCATCTTTCGAATCCTTTTTGTAGGGATGGAGAGCATGCTCCCCGCTCATCTCAAATACCCGAAAGTCCGCCACTGGCAACACTGGTAATCATAGCGAGCGATGATAGCGACCTCACTCAATGCCGGAGTTCGGATTATCTCTTAAGCACCTGGTAATCAGAATCAACGACGGGCTCCGTTGATGACCAGATCCACCATTTTTTCAATGACCGGCCGAACACTGGTCTTATCTGGTTTGAGATAGATCTGTTTAACCACCTCGATAAATGCGAATTCGAACAGCTCTCTCAGCACGAAAGGTGGTACATCAGACCGAATCTCCCCACTTTCCTGTCCCATCTTAATGATCTCAGCTCCCAAGAGGTAAAACCCGCTCTTTACACTGTCATCCTGGTGGACACTGACCATGGCCTGCATTCGGTAAACCAGATACTTCTCAAAGATGTCCCGGTACTCCAGGATCCCGTCGGTTAACTCCTCAATAAGCAATATCATGCGCGAACGGGTATCCGGCATCTTACGAAAGCGCTCAATCCGGGTGGATTTCTTCTCCTGAAACGAGCGCTGCATGTATGCGCTTATAATAGCTTCCTTGGCCGGAAAATGATTGTACAGGGTTCCTTTCGCGACATCGGCCTCGGCTGCAATCTGCTCCATGGTAGTCGCATCCACCCCCTGCTTCCTAAACAGGTCCATGGCTGCCGCGATGATCTTCTGTCTGGTCTCTTCTTTCTTGCGTACAACCCTGCTACCGCCAGCGGCCTCGTTAAGATCCATTCTTGCCCCTCCTTGCAGACATGTCGCTATACCAAGTTCACTATTAGTCATAGTATAACGTTATACTACGTATAGTCAAGGCTCTCCCCCAATTAAACCAGCAACTTTCGGCAAAGAACAGGAATGAGTGCTTCATCATTCGGAAGGAATGAACAGATGCTCCGTCGAATGATTTTGACGTGATATGGGATACCATATAACATCAGGGATTACAGGTAAACGTAATACCGGGCTCACAGTCAGTCGAGACTTGGAAGCCCGCGAATAGGAGGGACAAAGGTGTTAGATTTCAATTTTCAGGTTCCCACCCGTATACTCTTCGGGCGTGATCGGATAGAGGACTTGGACAAAGAGATACTGAAATACGGCAACCGGGTGCTCCTGGTTTACGGCGGAGGCAGTATCAAGCAAATCGGTTTATACGATCGAGTTATACAAATTTTGACCGCCAGCGGGATATCATATGTAGAGCTTCCCGGCGTGCAGCCCAATCCCCGTATCACCAGCGTACACGAAGGAGTAAAACTGTGCCGCAACCATGACATCGATCTGGTCCTGGCGGTAGGAGGTGGCAGCACCATCGACTGTGCCAAGATCATCGCTGCCGGGGCTAAATATGATGGTGACCCCTGGGATTTCTTTATCCGTAAGGCCCGCATTACCGGGGCTTTACCGATTGGGACCGTACTTACCCTGGCGGCCACCGGGTCGGAGATGAATGTCAATGCCGTGATCAGCAATGAGGCAACCAACCAGAAGCTGGGAACCGGCAGTTCGCACCTCTATCCTCGTTTTTCGATCCTTGATCCCACCCTGNNCCCTGACGTTTTCGGTGCCCGCATCTCAGACCGCCGCCGGAACCGCCGACATAATCAGCCACATATTCGAGCAGTATTTCAGCCCTACCCCGGGAGGCTTTGTCCAGGACCGGATGGCGGAAGCCATGCTCAAGACCTGCATCCATTACGGTCCCATTGCCATCGCCGAACCGGAGAACTATGAAGCCAGAGCCAACCTGATGTGGACCAGCACCCTGGCACTGAACGGACTTCTCAGTACCGGTCGGTACACCGACTGGGGGGTACACGAGATTGAACATGTCATAAGCGCGCTGTATGACGTTACCCATGGACTGGGACTGGCCATTCTCATCCCCCACTGGATGCGACATGTATTGAGCGAAAGAACCGCACCCAAGCTGGCGGAGTATGCCCGAAGAGTCTGGGACATCACGGATGATGACGATTTTGGAGCCGCCTCGGCCGGGATTACACGAACCGCCGAATTCTTCCGTTCTCTCGGATTGGCCGGGAGTCTGCAGGAAATCGGGGTTGAAGAAAGGCGTCTTGAGGAGATGGCCTATCAGTTGGCCACTAACCGCCGGCCCCTGGGAGCCTTTGGCCAGCTTGACCGCAACGATGTCCTGGCAATCTTACGGTCCGCGTACCAGGGATAGCGGCCGCACCTTTCCCGGAGAACAATGTTGACAGCTATTCGGTGTCGCAGCAAATCATGACTAATTGGAGCGAATGCTTATGAAGAGATTAGGGCCCGACGAGAAAATAACCCGGACAATTTTAAACGCGCTGGAAGAGATGGCACGCGAGAGCCGCAAGTGGGAGGAGAAACGGGATGCCAAGCGATGGGTCGAGATCGAGGTACCCCTGACCCTGGCCCAGGCTCTTCCGCGCTTCACCAAGGATGATCTGAGCCGAATACGGCAAAATCTTAATCTGAAAAACCTAAGCAGTCTGAAAAAGGATGATTTGATCGCCCGGCTGCAGGAGATGATTCCGCTCAGTATGCCCGAAGTATTCCTGCAGTTTGACCGGCATCGGTATAACCTGGTCAAGGACATAGTCAAGAACGGGGGCTACTGTCCGGTGCCACCGTTGAAACAGAGACAACTGAACTACCTGATGAACCGGGGAATAGCCTTTCCCGGTACGGTTGATGGGAAGAAGGTCCTGGCCATGCCCCCCGAGATCATCGAGGTTTTCAAAGAGATGGATGATCGCAATTACCGGCGCCGGGTTGCCCGTAATTGGGACATCATCCGGCTGACTCAGGGGACGCTTTACTACTACGGCACTATGGGCTACAAACAAATTGAAAGTATGATAAAAGATTTCGGTATTCAATTCGAGAATAACTCTGACTTTATGAAGGTTATCGATCATGCCATGGCCTACTACGGTGAAATAAAATGGAGTAATTGCGGTCTATCGCATGACCGGGTGTTAAACGACCAGGAGATAATCAGGGAGCAGAATGCCCGGCCGGAACTGGACTATTATCCGTTTTCCCGTAAAGAACTGCTACAGGCGGGAGAACCGGATTTTGTGGACCGTAACCCCTCGTATCTTAACCTGGTCGCCTTTTTAACCGAGAATTATGAGATCAGCTGGGAATTGGCTGATAACCTGGTCGAGACCTGTATCTATGCCATTAACACCGGTCAGCCCGCTGCCGGTATCATGAGTCTGCTGGAGATGCGATTGGAGATAGACAGCCTGGAACTCCTGCAGGAATTAACCGACCTCACCGTTGATTTGGCGAATAATACCAGACGGTGGCATCTCAAAGGTTATACCCCCGCCGAACTGCACTTGGTGGAACAGTCCTGGTTCGAAAGGCCGCCGGAGCCCCCGGCAGTTCGCAAAAAGGCCGAGGTCTTCAGCCTTGAAACCCGCAAAAGGGTGGGAAGGAATGACCCCTGCCCCTGCGGGAGTGGTCTCAAGTTTAAGAAGTGCTGTGGGCGGGATAATGACTGAGGTCTGGTTGGAATTGATAGTTTGGCACAGAATATAACCATCATCGATCAAAGGGATGGTGCATAAACCTGGTCAAACAGTATCTGCTCTACCTGTTTCGCTGGCAGCTGTCGACTCCGATCCTGGCCGGAGTCCTCTACTTCATGAAGGACTTCAACGTCACCACCTCCACCATAATCGCCAACATCATCGGCGGCCTGATCTTTTTCTGGGTGGACCGGTTTATCTTTACCTCACCGCATTTTTCTCCCCAGTGGGAGATCCGGGAAGAGGTAAAATGCGCCGATTGTGGTGAAACCGCCAAAGGATTCCGCCTGGTGAGGGCCAGGAACTACGACCGGACCAGGGACCGAAACCCGGAGTTCCGCTGCGAAAAGTGCTCCCCGCTCAAACTCCAGGAATTGAAGGAACGGGGAGTAATCGTGGAATAAGCGAAAAAAGACGTACCCTCATCTAAAGGCGGTACGTCTTTCCTGTCCCGATCCCGGTTATGCAGATACGAACCGTATTATGCCATTATGATTCCCCTTTTCACTCCCCGGTCAAAAAGCCGGAGTCGTGCGAATCGGTTTGATTCATCTATAAAAAGAACAGCAGCAGGTAAATCATAGCGATAATGATGGATACAATCATCAGAGGAAACGCAATCTTCATATAACCGAGAAAAGTAATGGGGTGTCCTTCCCGGGCAGCTATACCCGATACGATAACATTGGCCGAGGCCCCGATCAGGGTTCCGTTGCCCCCCAGACAGGCTCCCAGCGAAAGAGCCCACCATAAAGGCCCGATATTCATATTGCCGATTTGTCCCATCTCCTGAATCAAGGGGATAAATGTAGCTACAAACGGTATATTGTCCACAAACGCCGACGCGATGGCGGAGAACCAGAGGACCAGGATGGCGGTCAGGGTTACATCACCCTGGGTGAGATTGATCCCCTGACGGGCCATCCCCTCAATTATTCCGGTTACCTCCAGCCCCCCCACCAGAATGAATAAACCGATGAAAAAGAACAGGGTATCCCATTCAACGGAAAGTAGTATCTCTTCCGGAGCCTCGTCAGCTATCAGCATAAGAAACGCCGCCCCGGCAATCGCTATCGAGGCCGATTCCAGTCCTAAATACTGGTGCAAAGCAAAACCCAGTATGACCAGCCCGACCACCGCCAGTGATTTTTTCAAGAGCGGAAGGTCCTCAATGGCTGACTCCGCATCCATCGCCATTAACCGGGCCTGGTTTTCCTCACTGGTCTCAAGTCTCTTTCTGTAAATCAGCCTAAGTAGAAGGAAAGTAATGATAAATATTACAACCACCACCGGACCCAGGTTGGTTACAAAATCCATGAATCCAATGCCGGTGGCACTCCCGATCATGATATTGGGTGGATCACCGATCAGGGTGGCGGTTCCTCCAATATTGGAGGCCAGGATTTCCGCGATAAAAAACGGTATGGGGTTGACATCCAAGGCGGAGCAGATGGAAATGGTGACCGGAACCACCAAGAGGACCGTGGTGACATTGTCCAGCAGTGCTGAAGCCACGGCGGTAAAAACGGAGAGGACGATCATTATCTTTATCGGATCGCCGCCGGTTGAATGCGCCGCCTTGATGGCAATGTACTCAAAAACCCCGCTCTTACGGGTTATACCCACAATGATCATCATGCCAAAAAGCAGGCCAATGGTATTAAAATCGATAAAGCTTACGGCTTCATGCTGAGTCAGTACCCCCAGCAGAACCAGGAGCGATGCTCCGCATAAGGCCAGTATAGTGCGGTGAATCTTCTCGGAAACGATAAATGCATAGACCACTAAAAACAGGGCACCTGCAAACCAGACCTGCCATTCCATATCTATTAGTCCTCCTTGTCAACGTTCGGTTATTAATGGAACTGTTAAACGCTATGGAGGGCCAATGTTCTTAAAGGATCTCCACTTGTTCCATTAACCTTTTTACTAGTTGTTCTGGCTATTCTCGCTCTTTTTTTCTATGAAAATAGCAAGCTTTGAACTCAGTGTAACCATTATTAGCAGTAACACCATTACGATTACTACTCCCGATAGTCCGGAAATGAAGGTCGTCATCGGTACTGACATAGTTTAACCCCTCTCCTAAAATTTTCTCCTCAATTTGCGGGCTTAAGGGCCCATCAGAACAACAGGAAATACATGCCCACTGCAACCAGGAGGGCGATCAACACCCATTGCAAACTCCGCAATAACTCTTTTTTGACCAGCGCGATCAGTTCATCCAGCAGTTCCACATCCTTTGCCGCTTATTTTTTTCCACAAAAAAATGGGTAGCCCAAATTAATTTGGCTACCCACCCCAGTAAGCCGATTCTCATGGACACGAACACCATATCCGTAGACTTAGGCATTTCCGTCCCCACTCTACTGGTTTTCACCAGCCAAGCTTTGACCGTCTTTTGAGTATTATTTTTCGTTAGTATACTATAGATATCCGTCAAATTCAAATAGGACCAGATTCGAGCTCACAAGTGATATAATACCAGCAACTGAGAATGTCAGGAGATTGCGAAGGAGGGAGAAGGTTTTGAGTTACGAACAGATCAAGGTTGAGGTAGCGGAAAGAGTACTGACTATCACCCTTAACCGCCCCGAACGTCTGAACGCATACACCGAGAATATGCGCGACGAAGTAATTGATGCCCTTGATAAGGCAGAGGCTGATGATAACGTAAGGGCGATTATTGTTACCGGCGCCGGACGGGCTTTCTGCGCGGGTGCGGATTTGGGGGGCGGGGAAGCCACCTTCAACTACCAGGATGAATCCTTCGAAGAGCACCGGGATGGCGGCGGTGTTCTGGCTCTGCGCATCTTCAAGTTGAAAAAGCCAATTATTGCTGCCATAAACGGCCCGGCGGTAGGCTTTGGAGTGACCATGACCTTGCCCATGGATATCCGAGTTATTTCGAATACTGCCAAGCTGGGCATCGTCTTTGTGCGCCGGGGGGTGGTCATTGATGCCTGTGCATCCTATTTCCTGCCCAAGATTGTGGGCATTGGGCAGGCTCTGGAATGGGGTCTCACCGGCAGAATATTCTCCGCGGCCGAGGCATTTGAACGTCGACTGGTGAATAAAATAGTTGCTCCCGAAGAGGTGCTTCCCACCGCCCGGGCCATCGCTCTCGATATTGCTCAGAACACCGCTCCGGTGTCGGTAGCTCTTACCCGTCAACTGATGTGGGATATGCTAGGGGCCAGTCATCCCATGGAAGCCCACCGGTTGGAATCCAAGTGCTACCATTGGCTGGGACAGCAGCCGGACGCTGCCGAAGGAGTCATGGCCTTCCTGGAAAAGAGACTGCCGAATTTCACCATGAGCACCCACAAGGATATGCCCGATTTCTTTCCCTGGGCACCGGAACCTGAATTCAGGAAAGAGTAGGAAACGGTTTCATGACCGGAGAGATGTTCGAAACAAAAAGGACATCTCTCTTGTTATAAGGGCACCCCGAGGAATGGGATGCCCGGAGCCCCATTCACATTCAGGCGGGGTGTCCTTCATGCCCCGTCCAGGGGCTCGCGCCCCATTCAAAGGCGAAAGCCCTTTGCGAAGTTAATTTTTGCGGCATACTTTTCGCAGGGGAACCAGCAGTAGGCCAGAGATTCTAACCCATTTTTGATGTATTAGTAAAACTCGGGCCGGTTGTACTCGACCTCCTTTAACTCTCCCTTGAACCACTTAAATTCACCGGCGGACAGATCCCAGAAAACCTCCACCTTAGCCGGCAGGACCACACCGTTAAACTCCCGGTAATCCTGCATCAGAACCCGCCAGGTTTCCATCGAGTACTGGCCGTTCTTCTCCATGTACCGCGGTGCGGTAAACTCCACCGGGTTCCCCTCATCATCAAAGACGAAGGTACCTGAGGCCGTGATTCCCTTAAAGGAAATCGTCGCTTTAGCCGAATTGTCGGTAACTGCCTCCCAGGTAATGAAGTCACTCAGAGCCCCTGCCGGGAAATAGGCGGTCTCCGCCAGGTATCTTACCAGTGACCCCTGGTCAATCTCCTTGCCCTTGCCATCAGCCACGGTTATCAGGGACAGCAGCTTGATCAGCATATGCCCGTGCCCGTTGGATAACTGGTCCCGCCCGGACAGGTGGACCAGAGGGGCGGCCTGGACATTGGCATGCCAGATGAATCCCGGTTCATTCACGGTATAGTAATAGTCAGCCGTAAAAGGCATCCAGCCCTGCTCGGGCGTAGTCCGCATCTCACCGCTCTGCCGCAGCCTGACGGTAGCCGGTCGCTCTTTTCCCACCACCCCGGAAACTGACAGCCACTTTGCCACCACCGGCGGCAGACCTTCCAGGTCGGCGGCAGTTACCACATCCCGGGATTTCATCTGGTCCCGAAAGAGCGCCTCCACCTCAGCCTTCACCTTCTGGTTGAAGCTGTTATGGGCGATGGTGGTTACCACTACGAACAGAACTACCAGTACCGCGAGCAGACCGATTCCATACCATACAAATTTCACGACCCATGCCTCCTTCAGGTTGATTACTGACTCTTGCTCCCAATCATCAGCCACCAGTGTTACCGGGCAGTGCCCATCCCTCCGGTATTGGCTTTTAACTTGTTCCATCTTCCATTTTCATATATTCTGTATAGCCCTTAACCCCTGGCTGAGGTCGGCCTTCAAGTCCCCGGGATCCTCCAGCCCCACCGAGATGCGCACCAGTTCTGGGGTTACACCCGTCTCCTGAAGATGTTCCTCCGGGAGGTTGCCATGTGACATGGTGCTGGGGATGGATACCAGGCTCTCAACCCCGCCCAGACTGGAGGCAAAAGTAAACAGCCGNNTGTTGACAAAACGACGGGCGGTTTCTCCATCTTGCAGACGTATGGCCAGCATCCCCCCGAATCCTTCGGCCTGCGCCAGGTGGATATCCCTCCCGGGGTGCCCTGGCAACCCGGGATAGATTACTTCAACAATGCCGGGTTGGGTGCCCAGCCATTCCGCCAGGAGCTGAGCCGTGGACTGCTGTTGCTCCATCCGCACCTTGAGGGTCTTAATTCCCCGCATAATCAGCCAGGAATCCTGGGGGCCGAGGACCGCACCCAGGGTACTCTGCATTAAGCTGATCCGGTTCGCCAACTCCTCGTTATCGGTCACCACCAGGCCCGCCAGACAGTCGCTGTGCCCGCCCAGGTATTTGGTGGCGCTGTGTACCACAATATCTATGCCTGATGCCAGAGGACGCTGCAGGTAAGGCGACATGAAGGTGTTATCACATATAGTAATGATACCGTGCTCCTTCGCCCAGGCTGCGGCCCTCTGCAGATCGGTTATTTTCATTAACGGATTGGAGGGGGTTTCAAGATAGAGGGCCCTGGTGTTGGGTCTGATCGAACCCTCGATCTGCGTCATGTCAGTGGCATCCACAAACTGGATTTCCATTCCGTATCGCGGCAGCAGTTCCTGTCCCATGCGGAAAGTGCCCCCGTAGATATCACGGGAGATTATCAGGTGATCTCCCGCCCCAAACAATAAAAGACTGGTCGCGATAGCTGCCATGCCCGAGGCAAAAGCGAACCCGTATCTAGCTCCTTCCAACTCGGCGATGGTTTCCTCCAAAATGGCCCGGGTAGGATTGCCGTTGCGGCTGTAAACCCACTGGCCATAGGTGGTCGCATCCTCTTGAGCAAAAATAACACTCTGATAAATGGGAGTACTCACGGCACCAGTAGGATCATCAGCTTTACCTGCCGCATGTATTAGTCTGGTTCCCTTTTTCATATTATTTCTCCCTTCCGCCACCACCGGCCAAACAACAGCAACCATAAACCCTTTAATGCTATTCTACTACCCCGGGGCGGGGACTTCCAATATTACCAAAGAGGCCGCTAGATAATTCCAAGTGAATCAAAGG
>DCTH01000188.1 GCA_002329495.1 Syntrophothermus sp. UBA1445
GGGGCATCGCCTACTTTGTAAGCTTCAGGTGCCGCAAACTTTTCCGAACCTTGAATACCCAGATTCTTTTGAGTATCTGTCAACCAAAGAAAAGCCCCCTCGGGAAACATATTGGCAATTATGGGTGCAAAGTCGGGAAAGGCGGGGATGATTGGATTTACCCGGGGCTGAATCACCCGAAAGGTACCCACCACTCGATCGCCCTCGAAAACAGGAGCCGTTGTCACCAACACCCGGCCACCGTCCCCGTCATCAAGTATCCTGGTACAGAGTCTTTTCGTCCGGATAGCCTCGTCTGCCGCTCCCCCGGAACTGAACTTTCTCCCCACCTCAAACCGCGGCATGTCAAAAACATCTGATGCCAGCTTCCAGGTGTAGGCTTCAAGATCAGTAGTGCCAAAAATAACGCCCCCGGGGACAAGATTAACCAGCATGGGTGCTATCTCCTTAAAATGCTCGACTGCTGCACTGGTTATCAATTTCTTTCACCTTCCTTTGCTGTACGTCAATAATAAACCGGCTTCAAGTTTAGTTTACTTTCATAATGTGCCTGGTTCTTTATTGGCTTCACTCGATGCAAACCAATTCCCTTGATCCAACGATACCACAAATAACCCGCTGTTTCCATTATATACAATTACATGGTGGCACCGGCANNTTTTTTCAATACGCAAGATTCTCAAATGTGTATTGTCACATTTTTCGTTCTGTTTTCAACAATCCAGGCAGACCAAATGTTAAAATAGAGGCGATGATACAAATATGCATCGGATCAAAGCCAAAAGGAGGAAGACCCGAAGATGCAAATTGATTACACCCACCAAGACCCCTGGATATCAATAGTCAATGATCTAATTCGTGATGGAACGACCATTATTGTCAAAAGTTCATTGAAGGTACGAGATTTTATGCGCCCGGACCCCTGGACACTTACAGTCAGCGACACCCTCCAGGATAGTCTGGACATCATATTGAACCGCAGAATAGATGGAGTTCCGGTCCTTGATAACAGCGGTACGCTGGTAGGACTGGTTACCAAAACTCTGGTCTTACGGGAATTGTCCCATGGACGCCCGCTTCACTGTCCGGTCAAGGATATCATGAGAACCAATATTACGGTAACCGGTCCAGACGAGGATGTCTCTACCCTGATCACGGTCAGTGTTGGTAATTTACCGGTGGTGGATCAGGGTAAGGTGGTGGGAATAGTAACCCTTTCCGACACCATCAGAGCCTATTTCAGCTCGGTTCTGAAGTTGAAAGAAGAGCTCAATACCATAATCGATTCCATGCATAACGGCCTTATTTCGGTCAACGAAGTAGGGGAAATAGTATTGTTCAACACCGCGGCTGAAAGCCTGTTTCAAGTCCCCCGTGATTTGGCCGTGGGCAGACCGGTGGAATCCATCGTCCCTCAGAGCAGACTGAATGAGGTTTTGCGAACCGGCCAAAGAGAGTCAGGTAAGCTCACTTTTCGGGATAAATTAATGATCTCCAATAGAACCCCTCTGATCTCAAACAACAGGATTATAGGCGCGGTCGCTGTTCTACAGGACATCTCTGAACTTGAAATGATATCCGAAGAACTCAGTTATACCAAACGGATGAAAGATGAACTGGATGTTATTATTGATTCCTCCTATGACGGAATTTTCGTCACCGATGGTGAGGGACGGACAATCCGGGTTAATGAGGCTTATACCAGGTTGATAGGTTTACCCTCTGAAGAATTAGTGGGCAGGCACATGAGTGATCTGGTGAAGGAAGGGGTGTTCAATCAGTCTGCAACCCTGGCGGTTTTGGAACGCGGGGAAAGGGCCACCTTATCCCAGGAGCTCAAGAATGGCAATCGGCTTTTGGTTACCGGTAATCCGGTCTTTGACGAGCTCGGCAGAATAGTTCGGGTGGTTACCAACGCCCGAGACATTACTGAACTCAATAACCTGAAACAGCAATTGCAGCAGGCTGAGAACCTCACCAAGCATTTCCAGGTGGAATTGAACAAATATAAACTTAGTGACGAGTATGTTATTCATGATCAGAAGATGAAAGATCTGGTGGAGCTAAGCATCCGGCTGGGACAGGTAGATACTACCGTTCTTGTTCAGGGAGAATCCGGGGTGGGAAAAGAAGTCATTGCCAAAACGATTCATCGTTATAGTTTGCGGAGCAACAAGCCTCTGATCAGTATCAATTGTGCTGCTATACCGGAAAGCCTTCTTGAATCGGAATTGTTCGGTTACGCTCCCGGTGCTTTTACGGGAGCAAAAAAGGACGGTAATGCAGGAATTTTTGAGATCGCCCACCAGGGAACGCTATTCCTTGACGAAGTTGGGGATCTGCCTTTTCACTTACAGAGTAAACTCTTACGGGTAATTCAACACCGCGAGATTACCCGAATCGGAAGCACCACCCCAGTTAAAATTGATGTCCGCTTGATTGCGGCTACCAATCGTGATTTATGGGAAATGGTTTTGCGCAAGGAGTTCAGGCGGGATCTCTTTTACCGCTTAAACGTGGTTCCTCTTTATGTCCCACCGCTTCGGGAGAGGAAAGAGGAGATCCCCTATCTGGCCGCGTTCTATTTAAAGAAATTTAATGACAAGTACGGATTCAACAAACAACTGGATGGGAAAGCCATTAGGTCGTTAATCAACTATGATTGGCCAGGAAATGTCAGAGAACTGGAAAACCTGATCGAGAGACTTATAGTCACCTGTCCGGTTGACATTATTAAAGATGTAGGTCTGCCGGTCCCTGATCTTCAGGAAGGCATCACCATCAGCCTGCCTTCATCTCCATTGCTGAAGGACGCCGTAAAGGAATTGGAGGCAAAGCTAATCCATGATGCATTAAACCGGTATGGATCAACCAGAAAAGTCGCGGCGGAACTGGGGGTAAGTCAGCCCACTATTGTTCGCAAGGCCGCAAAGTATGGAATTAACCTGCGTGAAGATTGAGAAAACCGGGCGGAATTTCCGCCCGGTCTACGTACTGAAAGCATGCTTATGATAAGGATTAAGGATTAGGGCTTCACCATTATTTTAACTGCATCCCCTTTGGGGTCATTAAGTCTCTCGAAGGCGTTTTGCACTCCGTCAAGACCAACTATATCATCAACAAATCTATCAGTTTTAAGAGCTTGGCGTGCAATATAATCGATGCAGGTATCAAACTCTTCCGGCGAGTAACCGTATGAACCTTTGATCATGATTTCCCGCATGTTTACTCTCATGGTGTAAATGGGAACCATGTCATAGTTTACCCCTACCAACACTACCGTACCGCCATAACCGGTGGCACCGATTGCGGATTGAACAGCCGGGGCTGGTCCGGCGCACTCAAAGGTCTTGTCAAAGCCACCATCAGTAGCCTTCAGGAGTTTCTTCTGCAGTTTGGGGTCTCCAGCATCGAATACCTCATCAACATCTCCAAAGGCAAGGGCTTTTTCTCTACGGGAAGGGTTAAGTTCGGAAAGAGCAACATAAGCCGCTCCCGAAATTCGTGCCCAGGCGGCGCAGAGGAGTCCAATTATTCCTGAACCCACCACCAGTACCCGGTCTCCCGGCTGAACATTTCCCAGATGAACAGCCCGCAGGGCTACTGCCGACGGTTCTACCATCGCGCCTTGTTCCATACTCATAGCATCAGGAATTTTTCTGACCATCATGGGATTCGCCAGGAAATACTCAGCGTAGGCACCTGGGGTAGAGATTCCGGGTGCATCAGCCATGTAGTTAACACAGGCGGCATACAGACGCTGTTGGCAATACTTGCATTCCATACATGGATTAGCCGGCAGCACCGTCACCCGTTCACCGGCCGTAAACTTGTCCTTCGCCGGACCAGGATCCGCTATGGTTCCGCCAAACTCATGTCCCATTATGAGTCCAACCGGAGCTCCATTATGCCACATATGAATATCAGATCCACAAATTCCTGTTCGCTCAACCTTTATCAACAGCTTGGAATCGGTAGCTTGAGGCTGGTCTGTGTCGATCAACTTCAATTGACATTTACCTTCTATGGCCACAGCTTTCATATCATAGCCTCCTATCGATTGATATCTTTGATGAGCTGCCCCCATCCGATTAATTGATGTGAGCAACTCATCAACACAGAAAAAACTTAAGTATTTGGGCCTTCAGATTCAATAACCTACCCAAAGTTCCCAGTGCCAGAATTTGTCCGACTATCCGATATGAGCGTGCATACCTCCGTCAATCGGTATGGAGTGACCAGTGATATGGTCTGAGGCCTTGGAGCTGAGGAATAGTACCGCCCCTTTCATGTCATGGGGACCGCCTACCTGGCGCAGAGGAGTCTTGTCGTAGAATATTTCTTCCCCACCGAGGTTAGCCCAGTGCCTTTCAGTCATGTGAGTTGGGAAGGGACCGGGGAGTATAGCGTTGACGTAAATCTTGTAACGGCCCCATTTAACCGCCAGGTCCTTGGTCATGTTGATAACGGCTGCTTTGCTGGCATTGTAAGCAACGGTATCCTGCTCTTCGGGGTAACTTCCGCCCAAACCGGCTATGGAGGCAATGTTTACTATCTTTCCATACCCGGTTTCTTTCATGCTGCGAGCGCACAGCATGCTCAGATGAAACAGACCGACCACGTTAACTTCGAATACCCAGCGGAACCTGTCAATGGGAAAATTCATCGCATCGGCACCCCAGGTCACCCCTGCATTGTTGACCAGGATGTCAACTTTGCCAAATTCCTTCATTGTGAGATTTACGAGGTTCTCGATTTCCTCGCCCTTGGATACATCACAGCGGGCGGGAATGGCTTTAACCCCGTACTTCACCAGTTCGTTGGCCAGTGCTTCGCACCGCTCAACTTTACGTGCGGCTACAACCACATTAGCACCTGCTTCAGCTAATGCATTACACATCTGGTTGCCAAGACCGACTGAACCACCCGTAACAATAGCTGTTTTTCCGGACAAATCAAACAGTTCTTTCAGGTTCACTTCCATACCTCCTCTAAATTAATCGAGTCAACTGTATTCCGCAGAATCCGGTGCCCAGTTACCACCCATTCATCGTGGTCAATTATGCCAAAAATCTGCGACAAATTGGCATGTACCATGGCACTCAAACTGCTTTAATTATAGTTTTCTGAATGTTTAAAAGCAACCAAGTGAGCCATTATAGTACAATCTCCGATCTTTTCGCCATAATGAAGTGTACCATCTGAATGTCATTGGCCCATGGTGGCGTGACACTGCTNNAATGTAGGGTTTTATAATCGTAAAATTTTATACCGTTGGCAAATACTCCAAGGAGGGCTGCTATGTCTATTGCAGGAGCAACTGGTTTTGAAAAGCTGTTTGGCGAGACTATCCGTGAGATGGCCTCGTTTCTGGAGCGATTTGGTCACATCGATACCGTAATTGGTATCCCCTTCTACAATGAGAAGGAATCCCTGCTGGAGATTATACAGGTCCTATCCCGCAATCCGGAGAACCTACCCTCGCCCAATACACTGATCGCCTGCATCGGGGACCCGGCTGGCCAGGCGATACTGGGAGCCATTCAAGAATTGGATCTGACTGTACCGCATTTTGAATTTGTATTGAAACCGGGGATCAATGGCCGGGGTTCCAGTATACGGGCGCTTATGGAGGTTGCCAATCACCTTGAATCCGATTTGGTCATACTGGCAGCTGACCTGAGACATGAACAAGGACGGGGTTTCCGGTCTGACTGGGCTAAAAGACTGGCCCAGCCCATTCAAAAGGATTATGACCTGGCCCTGGGATGTTTTCAAAGGCATCATACGGAAGATCCGGTGGGACAATTGTTTGCCGGGCCCCTCCTGGAAGTGTTTTACGGCTGCCGGGTAACCGACACCACCAGTGGTATCTATGCGCTGAGTCATGATCTGGTCGAAAACTTTTGCCAGGACATCAAGCTGTGGACTGACTTTACCACCGGTTACGGGATTGATCCCTGGTTAATAACCAGGGCCCTCCGCTGGAATAAGGCCATCTGTGAGGTCAGGCTGGAATCCAAGCTGGCACGGCCTTCCAAGGAGAAGGTGAATTTCGTCTTCAAGAAAAACGCCCGGTCGCTTTTCGAGTGTATAACCCGGGATGACAAACACTGGTTGAGCCGTCCACCAGTATTTAGGCATCTGGATACCTATGGACCGCCTTATTGCCAGGACGTACCGAACACCCCCAGTCTCTCGTTCACCGATCTGGTCATGTCCTTCAAGAGCAGTATATATCAGTACGGCGGCCTGGTAGAATCAATCCTTCCCTCAGATATCGCTGAAAACGTAAGGGATGAGGTTCAGTTCTCTACCAGTCGCTTCACTTTTGGACCTCAACTGTGGGCCAACGTGGTCTATAACTTCCTGTTGGCGTATGCTTTTAAGAAGCAGATACCATCCAACGATCTGCTGATTGGCCTGACTCCTCTTTTTGACGGGCGCATGGCCGGTTTTCTGGCAGAAATGGAATCAAGCACTGCCAATCCTGACCATTATCTGATATCCGGGGTGGCCGAGGCTGCCATTCAGTTGCAAAGACGGGCATTCTTCGAATTTGTTGAGGAGTTTGCCACCAAATGGCGACAGGTTGCCTTCGACACTCGCCCGGCCATCATACCGGCTCATTACATGGAGTTCATCCCCGGGGTCCCTATTATCCTCCCCAAGACCTTAACCGGTCCCGGGAACACTACCATTTATACCGAAGAGATGTTTAACCGTGTACAGACCCGGTATCAGGACCGTTTCAACAGCTTCGTCCATGAGGGGCTGCGCCTTCCCAGTGATGCCAGCTCAGCCGATCTGGTAAACGGAGTAGCGGGTCTAATGAACAATTTGGAGAATACCCTGGAGAAGTTGCTTCCCGGTGATCTTTACAGTGAAGAGGGAATTGAACAGTTTTTAAAAGCCATATTTAATCTCTTTCCAGTTCCCCGCGTGTTCGCCCCGAAGAATGAGATTCTTCAAGAGATGCTGTATCAGTTCCCGCCATCGAATATCATCATTCCCCGGGGTTACCGCGACGCCCGGGAGATGGTGGAGAAGATGGACCCGAGAGATGCAGTGAGCCTGGCCAGCCTGATGGAGAACCAGATGTATATTGAACATGCCCAGGAGTGGCTGCTTGATAACCTTGGTCCTGAGGATATGGAAGAAGTGGAGCTTAAACCGGTTCTTTTAAGAGACCAGGGTCTGCCAGGATCATATCGACTGCTTACCACCTCCAGTTTAAACAAGCTGGCGGCCCGGATAGCCGCCAGCCCGCTCAGCAAGGGAGTGGGTGGCGAATACCCCCGGCTGCGCTTCTGCCTCTCGGTCATCCGTCAGATCGCTATCTTGGCCAACTATTCACGTCTATGGCGCATTTACGCCCGGGAGAGAAAGAATCTGGGGCAAAAAATCGCCAATTCCCTCGCCGGCTGGTACCAGGCGGGTACATTTGCGGTAAATAATATCATGGAGAATACCACTCACCGTCTGATGGTCGAGCTGGTTCAAAGGGTGGAAAAACAGCTTATTAACTCTGGCCAAATCGCCGCCGGTGAGTTGCTGGGCCTCCTGGTCCAATCCTACGGACTGAGTCAGGTTCTGNNCTTCCTCCCCTGTTCGGCCTGGACCTGGGCCAGCTACAGTTATAAAGGGGGGCAGGGACTGCCAACCTACCTCTCCAGTCATGTTGAAGAGAAGTGGTTTAACCAGGAACTGCTGGAGGAAATATTCACCTCCCTGGGTTATGACACCAGGGTGGTAGACGAACAGGCGATTCAGCTGGTGGGTGAAGGCCGCTCCAATGAAGATCTCCTCGCGGCGGTCCTGGGAGCAGTGGCTGAGGACGTGATCGCAGTCACCCAGGATGCCAGTCAGGTTCCTCCGGCGCGGGCCCTGATCCGTTATGAAGGGAACCCTATCCTGTCCCCCATCAGGGAACACTACTGGGAATCGCGTTACGTCCTGAACGCCGCATCCCTGCGCATAAAAGACCGGGTCTACATCCTCTATCGTGCCTACGGAGATGATGAGGTTTCCCGCATCGGTCTGGCGATTACCGACGGTTATCGGGTGTTGGAGCGGCTGCCTTACCCCATATTTACCCCGGTCGATCCCAAGGAGAAAAAGGGAGTGGAAGATCCCCGGGTGGTTGTTATCGACAACCAGCTCTACATGATGTATACCGCCTATGATGGGGTCATCGCCCAGATATCTGCGGCCTCTATTTCCCTGGAGGACTTTCTGAGCAGGAATTTTGACCGCTGGGAGAGAAAAGGCCTGGCCTTCGAAGATATATGGGATAAGGATGCAATTCTCTTCCCCGAGAAGATTAAAGGACGCTATGTCATATACCACCGGATTGAACCTGGTATATGGGTCGCCTACCTGGATGAGCTCAAGTTTCCTGCCCCTCAGGAAAGACACTCGGTTATCATGGGGCCCCGCTCAGGACGGATGTGGGACTCGGTTAAGATAGGGGCCGGTACCCAGCCTTTGAAGACTGATTTCGGATGGCTCATGATTTACCACGGGGTGGATCGGGATCGGGTCTATCGCCTGGGAGTCATGCTGGTGGATGCCCGTAACCCGGAACGTGTTCTCTACCGCTCGCCCAATCCCGTGCTGTCGCCGGAAACCGAGTATGAGATAGGCCTGCCTGGCCAGACATGGGTCCCCAACGTATGCTTTACCTGCGGGGCGGTACCCGTCGAAGATAAAGATTTTCTAAACGAAGATGATGAGATTCTGGTATACTACGGTGCTGCCGATTCCCATCTCTGTATGGCCAAGGGCACAGTGAAGGATCTGCTTCCCGAGGAAATAAGGCAAAAGTATCGGGGAGCGGTTTACGAGTGTGAATGATTAACCGAGGTTTCATCGTCCATGATTTGATGGGCGAGCAAGAGGGAGATCAACGCTTCGCCCCCCTGATTCTGATTTAGGCCTACCGGGGTTAAGCCGTCATAGCACCCCCCGGTTTCTGGATCATACAGGTGAAGATTATGAACGTTTTTACCCTGGTACCAGGCCAACGCCATCTGTGCCATGTCGCGGAAGTCCTTCCGGCCGGTTACCTGGAAGGCTTCCCGGCAGGCCATTATCATTGAACATGCCTCCACCGGCTGCTGGTC
>DCTH01000047.1 GCA_002329495.1 Syntrophothermus sp. UBA1445
TAAAGAAAATACAGTAATTACTGTTATTCGCGCATTTCCAGTCACTGTTGTCGCTGACGGGCAAAGCCGGGAAATCATAAGTATACCCAAAAAAGTTGCGAATGTATTGCAGCAGGCGAAGGTTACCCTGGGAGAAAAGGATCTGGTTTCAGCTGACCTTAACGACCTTACATACAAAGGANNAAAGGACAGGT
The DNA here is from genome assembly GCA_002329495.1 of Syntrophothermus sp. UBA1445. Lineage (GTDB taxonomy): Bacteria > Bacillota > Syntrophomonadia > Syntrophomonadales > DTU052 > DTU052. The sequence continues at coordinate 195 of DCTH01000047.1, forward strand.
TATTAAGGTTACCAGGGTAGCGGAAAAAACTATTGAGATTACCAATACAATACCGTTCGGCCGGGAATACACCAGTGATAATAACCTGGAAGCAGGCTTAACGCGAACGGTTAGTCGCGGTAATCTGGGCCGGGCTCGTCAGTTGGTGAAGGTTACCTATCATGACGGAAAGGAAGCCAAGCGAGAGATACTGTTATCTGAAGTAGTAAGACAACCAGTCAACGAGGTTATAGCCCGGGGTACGATAACCTCTGTTTCCCGGGGCGGATTGAGACTCGACTTTCAACGCGCATTGATTGCTGAAGCGACCGCCTACACCTATTCCGGGCGTAGAACCGCAACGGGTAAAAATCCCGCAGTTGGCATGGTATCAGTTGACCCGGCGGTTATTCCTCTGGGGTCACGCCTTTACGTTGAAGGTTACGGCTATGCTACTGCCGCCGATCGGGGTTCCTCAATCAAGGGTAACAAGATTGACGTATTTTTGGAGAGCAAGGACGCGTGCCGCAAATGGGGAAGGCGTCCAGTCAAAGTCTACGTATTGAAGTGATTGCATTACCTTCCGCTTATTGCCTGCATCATTTATTTCTCAGGTTGAGAGACTATCAAAAAGGCAATATGCGAGGAGGTGATGGATGAGCGGCGTAAGTTCCTGACTATACTGGTCCTCATTGCGGTATTTTCATCTCTGGCCATTGCTGGCTGTGCCCAGGGCCGGGATGAAGAACCGGCAAGACGACCGGTTACTCCCAAAGAACGTACCACTACCAAGGATTCTACCTTAACCAGAAAGGCCCAACAGCCAAAAACCCAGGCCACGACTACAGAAGCACGCAAGTTAGCTGATATGCTGACCAATCGTGCTACGGCTGTTGAGGGTGTCCGTTCGGCCACGGTGGTAGTTCAACCGGCAAACAACAACTATACGGCCCTGGTTGGTTTGACTTTAAGTTCAGATATTAAAGGTGACCAGACAGATAAAGTAAAAAAAGAGGTTACCAATAAGTTGGAACAGGCAGATAAGCGGGTTAATCGGGTCCTGGTTACGACCAATCCGGATCTGGTCAGAAGAATAGAAGATATGGCGAGAGGAATACTAGCTGGAAAACCCGTACAGAGTTTTGCAGAAGAGATCACCGAAGTAACCAAGCGCATCGTACCTACAATCAAATAGCCCACCATGCACTTAGCCTGGGAACATATCCCAGGTTTTTTGTTATGTAGTTTAATGTAGTAAAATAATACTAGCTTAATAAATAAGGTAGGATTTTCGATTTGGACAATGCTACGCTATCCGGCGTGCGAAGCTTACTGGCGACAGAAGATCTGCGTCCGCATAAAGGGCTGGGGCAGAATTTTTTAGTAGACAAAAACATAATACAGAAAATAGCTGACGCAGCTCAAATCGCACCCCATGACGTGGTATTGGAAATCGGCACCGGGCTGGGCGCCTTAACCTTATATCTGGCTGAGGCGGCTACTCGAGTGGTTACGGTTGAGATTGACAAGAAACTGATCCCCATAATTCAAAAGATCTTTGATTCACGATCCAATATCACCCTGATAACCGGAGACATTTTGGCCGTGAATTGGGAACGGGAATTGTATGGATTTCTTATTGGCCCCCAGGACAGGTTTATAATCTGTGCAAATCTCCCCTATTACATAACCAGCCCCATCATCTTCAGAATTCTTGAGAATAAACAAAAGGTCAAGCGAGCCGTGCTAATGGTCCAGCGGGAAGTGGCTGACAGGTTGCTGGCAACTCCCGGAACCAAGGATTATAGTCTGCTGACAGTGATGGTTTCTCGAATGGCTGAAGTGGAACTGGTAACCCGGGTATCCAGAAACTGTTTCTACCCCTCGCCGGACGTGGATTCCACGGTAATTAAACTGGTTCCGCGTTCAGAGCCCCAGGTGGCAGTGGAGAGGGAAGAGGTGTTTGCGGCCCTGGTTAGAGCCGCCTTTCAGGCACGACGCAAAACAATGCTGAATGTTCTGGTTAATTCTGGTTTAGCCGACCGGGACATAGCCATAAAAACTCTTGAATCACTGGGAGTAGAACCTAAGCGGCGGGGAGAGACCTTAAGCGTAGAAGAATTCGCGAGAATTGCCAACAAACTAACGTAAAGGGGGAAGGAACCGTGACATTTCTCAGCCCTACCCGTGGCCGGTTGAATTTGGAGCAAGTTGCTGACGACATACATGCGTACGTTGCTGAGGATACCAGTTTCCAGTACAAACTGATAGTCGGGTCGGATTCCCACAACCGGGAGGGAACCTGTTTCGTAACCGCCATCATCCTGCACAGGGTTGGGAAAGGAGCACGTTATTACTATACCAAGAGGTATGATCGCAAAATAACCAGCCTTCGCCAGCGTATCTTCTATGAAACCTCTTTAAGCCTGGAAATGGCTGACCGGCTGGCCGGATGTCTCTCTCAAAGAGGGGAAGATAATCTTAAAGTGGAGATTCACCTCGATGTAGGAACCCATGGGGAAACCAAGGAGTTAGTTAAGGACATTATCGGCATGGTTATAGGCAGTGGTTTTGATGCCAAGATCAAGCCCAACGCCTGCGGGGCCAGCAAGGTTGCGGACCGGTACACCAAATAGGACTGGCATACTGCTTTAATAGCAGAAACGTCAGGCTTCTCAGTCTGAAAAATAATATTTCCAATATAAAGGACATTATATCATTGACAACCGAAAAGCTATTATATAAAATAATACGTTAACTTGACTTTAGGTCCTCAAGTATTATACAATTGATTAGAAAAATGAATAAGAAGGTGATATGTTTGGATTCTCCCAGGCCGATATCACAGATTAAGGAGGACCTCGATTCCTTTGTTGGCAGCCGCATAAGACTGAAGGCCAACCGAGGAAGGAACCGTATCATAGAGCGAGAAGGTGTCCTGGAGTCCACCTACCCAAACATCTTTATCATCAAGATAAATGAGCGTAAAGTAGAGAGAAGAGTTTCATATAGCTACGCCGATGTTTTAACCGAGACAGTAGAATTATTCGTCTATGACCAGGACGAAGAGATTAAAATAGTCAGTGGTCACAAATAACCGCATCTAGCGGTTTTTTTTTGCGCGTAACCGCGAAACAGGTATGAGCAAGTTTTTCTAAACTGATATTACCAGGGGTTTCTTGATTACCATGGTGAATGTGCCGTAATTGACCGGGGTTCCGAAACGTCGGAACCTCTCTTTTATTGGAAGCATATCAAAGATACCACTGCTGCCACCGCTTACTCTGATAACTATTCTTCTCCTCCGCCGGAATATCGGTGACTCGAATTCCAGGGGAAGGTGCCCAAAACCGGAAAGCGATACGTTGCTTAACCTGCGTACCGATCCCATGGTGCGTTCTATTGCCTGCAGTATCTGTTGGGCTCTGGCCAGCCAGGTGTTTCTCTGGGCCAGTGATATTCGGGACTGGCGGAACTGGTGCGGGTCTTCATTCAAAGCCTGGCGGATGTGGGCGATAAACTGGTCATCATTTTCCGAGTAGTAGATTTCCGGGATACCCCGCGCTTCTGGCAGAGCGGTGGTTACTACCGGTGTCCCCGCTGCCATGTATTCCCACATCTTAATGGGATTGACTGCCTCGGTCATTTGGGAGACCCGAAAGGGTATGATGGCGGCATCAAAGAGCTGGGTGTAATTGGGCAGCAACTCAAACCGCTTGTAGCCCAACCAGTGAAGATTAGGACGCCGGGGTACACTTGTCAGGTTGTATAATGGGCCCACCATAACAACATGGCCGTGAGGAAGACTGTCAGCCACTCGTACTATCAGGTCAAAATTCAGCCAGGTGGCTATGGCACCATGATAGCCAACTATAGGCGGCCTGAGGTCTCTTACATCATCCGGAACCGGCAGGTTACGGTGTTGGGCCCGGGCGAAATGATCAAAGTCACACCCGTTGGAGACCAGGATGGTATTGGGGTTTACGGTCAGGCTGTCACGGTACAATCGCTCAGAGGCAGTTACCACCAGATCGGCTGAGGTCAAGGCTCTACGTAAGTAAGGTGCCAGAGAACCAAATTCTTCCACCGGTTCATCAAGGTAGTCAAAAACTACCAGGGCCGGATTGTAACGGCGTATAAGATCCACATGAGCCGGTGAACTGAAGTAAAAGATGGGCCGCTGCTTCAAGTATACCTTGGGGTCTACCTTATTTAGGACCCACAGATTATCCGATATCCGGGTAACCCCCCGCTTGTGCGGTGCCCGGGTGCCGGGGTTCATATACAAGACCCTGGCGCCTAAGGAGGCAAAGGCCTGCATCAGCTGCTGCGGGCGCTGGACCAGCCAATCAAAATCAATGGTCGGGGGATACAGTATAGTATAGCTCATCGGTTCTCCTCCCCAATCCGTAATATAAGATGTGGAGCGTAATTATTACATTTGATGGGTAATACTGCTTGCTTAGTCACCTCATCACAGTCTATTCGTAGATACCGGGGATGGTGAATCATTGTTAGAGTTTTATGGTTTCCCGGCCTTGATTGAGACTCTCCTTACCTTCATTGCATGCCACTGTCTATTGGCATGGCCGTCAACTGAATAGTAATAACGAGATTGGTTATTAGTACCCGCAGCCGGAGATTTCAGAGAGTTTAAAAAAACCTCAGCCCGGTGGTGATAAGTATGATCAGCATATACCCTGGCTTGACCGTTGCGGGCGATCCGCTGCCGTTCTTCGGGTCGGGCCAGGTAATAATTTACCAGGTCCACTGTTTCCTGCGGCGACTTGGACCAGACCAGGTGTTCATGATTGGCAAAGAGGTTTTCGATGGCCGGGGTCCACTGCGTCAGGTAAAACGCCCCACAACCCAGAACATCAAAGGTCCTCATACTCATCATGGTAGGGGAGGTGTCAACCGAGTGCAGCCCCAAGACTATCTTGGCTGAGGAATAGGCCTTCCGCATATCCTCGTAACTTAATCCGCCGCCATAGATATTTGGTTCAATAAAGAAACGGCTCTTGCGGTCCAGCCACCAATCAAGACCATATACCCTGAGGTCAAAGCCCTTCTCAATAAGTGGTTTCAGGATAATCTCCATACCGTTCAGCCGGGCGGAAAATTGACTGTAGTTGTTGCCAACAAATATGCAGTCGTGGTTGAAGCGTGGATCTGGTTCCACCCGGTGATGAAACGATGGTGTGCAGGCAAACAACATCAAATGGGCGGTAATCCCATAGGACCTGTATTTATCGATGCATTCAGCAGCGGTCGTGAATACATACTGGGAGTTTTTGGCCATGGGCAGTGACAGAGTATCAAAAAACAGAGGATCTTCGCTGGCCCAAAAAATATGGGGGATTCCCTTACGACGGAGGACAGGAAAGATTATTTTGCCCAGACCGCCCCAGCCACCTTGAGAGCATACGTAGTCAGGTCCAAAAGAGGTAATGGTACGCTCCAGAAAATCCGGATCCTGATGGCTAAGATACCCGGCATCAATTATCTTGACCGTTTCACCCAGTTCAGTCAGGGCTGTGCCCAGCCCGTGAGTAATCATGGGATTCGTATCGGTGAATAGGAATTTCAGCTGGACCACCTCTTTTAAGATTTAGTCAGTATTCAGCCAGTAGCCTGGGTAATCAGGCGACATAGCATTATCAGGAGCATGACCAAAATCAATGGCTACCTTCCCCGACTGTTCCGCCATAGTGGTGCAGATTATTGTCGCATTACACCCGGCAGAAACCAGCGACCATTCATGACCTATCCGGCTCATCGCTTCTATACAGGTCTCAATCTCCTCATATCCATCGATGGTAACAGTACCTGGAACCACCACCCCCAGCTTCTCGTAGAGGTAGCGGGCGAACTGCGCTGCCGGGCGTCCTACCAGCAGAGGTGGGTATTTGCGAATCAGGTCGACGAAAGGTTTATACATGGGCAGGTATACGTTTTGAAAGGCATAGCAGATCGAGCGGGGCTGTATTCCGAGTGCGTTGAACACCTGGTGGGTAAATTCGTCGTCCGCAAATACACCAACCATATCAGCCCGGGAGATAGAATCGATCATTCTATCTCTTAATTCCAGGTTGGGGAGTCTTACCCCACAGTAGGTATTACTCCCGCTCCAGGGCACATTGTCCTTTATCCAATCCAGACTGTGAACCAACTCCTGAGCCAGTACCATCAGTTCCCCATCTCCAAGCCGAATCAAAGAAAACGGCCGGCCCGAAGATAATGAATACTCAATTCGATCAACAATCTCTTCGGCGGACGCGTAATCCTCAGGATGCAAAAAAACACTCAAAGCTATCACCTCGAGGGTTATTTTTTGAATCAATAGGTAATGCCAATATATGGATGGAAATAGCGGAAGGTTACGGTGTGCTTGGACAGGGAACTGATAAAGATAAACTTGGGACAGGCATGGGGCCTGGTTCTTATGCCTAGTATTGTGTAGAAAATACACTATTTCGGGGACACCATACTAAATTATTTGTCCCGTCATAGGGGCAAATAATTTAGTATGGTGTCCCCGAAATTGTTTCGAAATAGCGTATAGGGTCACCGAAGCGTCCTCGCTGAGTTTTAGAGCCTGCCGAAGGCCTTAAGGATCTGTTCCGCCCGGAGTTGATAGGTGTGTCTCTCGTATACGTATTGCTGGGCCTGCAGTGCTCTTTCCCGGCGTTCATTCTCACTCATACTCAGGATGGTGTTGACCGCATCCAGGGTTTGTTCAGTATTTCTCACCTGGAAAATCAGATCCCCGAATAATGATTCCTGAGCCTTGGTGTAATGGGCCAGGTACAAACCGCCACCGCAGCCAAGAGCCTCGAAGGGGCGCATCGAGGTCTGGGTTATGGAGGTATCATCGCAGTTCACGCCCAACACTATCTTGGCGGAACTATAGACATAGGACAGTTGTTCATAAGGGAGCAGACCGCCGTAGACCCAGGGGTAGGACAAAAGATTGACCGGTTTCCTGCGGTCATCCCAGTAGAGCCCCCAGATTTTGATGGAGTAGCCTCGTTCAACCAGTGGCATGATGAACCACCGGATTTCCTGATACCGGGAGTCGTAGTTCGTTGCCACCAGTATCATATCGTAAAGGTACTCCGTACGCGGCCCGGTGTAGTAATGATATTCTGGATTGCACCCAAATAACAGTACTTCCGAGCCTTTCCCCAGGGCCTCATACCTGGGAACACACTCCGCAGTGGTTGTGAAGACGTAATCAACCAGAGGCGCGTAGACCATTGACAGGTAATCAGTGGAAACAGGGTCCTCGATGGCCCAGTATAGATGAGGGATAGAAAGATCACGAACTGTCTGGCAAACCGCCGGCCCATTAAATCCGGGATAACCCTCAGAAAAAACGAAATCCGGCTTGAATTCCCGGATGGCTGACAGTAAGCGACGCCGCTGCTCCGTTACCGGCAAGCCNNGACTCCTTGAATCACTTTTGCCTGGCATCCAATCTGGCGGAAGCCCTCGGCCAGCCCATATTTAATCAAAGGGGCTTCATTAGTGAACAGAACCCGCAAAGATTTTTCCTCCCCCAACTGGTATACCAACTGAAGATAATTGAAAAGGTAGGGCGCGCAAGTAAAGAACCGTCCCCAACTTGCTCCCTTGCAGTTGACTACTAAATATAATATCGCCGTCAATCTTGGTTTGATACTGAAGGCATAACCGAAAAACAACAACTAAACCTAAAAAACTGGCGATTCATTAGAGTCCTTTTGACAACCTGATGCATAAGAAATAGTAACAATGTTCATATAGCGAGTGCGTGAGGTGATCATTTATGGAACTAGACCAGGTTTTGATCGGGTGTCCAGTCCGGGACCGGGGGTGGGTACTGCCACGTTATCTGGAATGCCTGTCAGGTTTGGACTATCCGCAGAACCGAATCGAATATGCCTTCATTGTCAATGACAGCACCGACGATACCCTGGCTATCCTCCAGGAATTTGCCCGGTGGTCAACCTCACCGGTACATATAATCTTGAAAAATATGGGTAACCGTCATTCATCATCCCGGGGAGCCTACAACATCAGTAATCTGGTGGTCTTGCGCAACCTCCTCCTGCAAATTTTCCTGGAGACCGAATGCAGTTCTCTGTTTTCCGTAGACAGCGACATCCTGATAACACCGGAAAGCCTGAAAGAACTGGTTAAATTAAACCTGCCAGTGGTTTCAATGCTGGTTCGCAACGACCATCATCTTGGTGAACTTGGTTACTACAACATAATGAGATTGCAGGGGGACCATTACCGCCCTCTTCAGGATTTTCCCAGAAGCGGCCCGATACCGGTTGATTGCACGGGAGCCGTCTATCTGATTCAACGGTGGGTAATCGAGCAAAGTGAAGTAAGGTATCATCCTCACCGCCAGGGAGAGGATGTCGGTTTCTGCGAGGATGCCCGGTCCAAAGGTATCGGCATCTGGTGTCATACCGGGCTGGAAAGCACCCATGTAATGATTAAATAAAGCAGGAAGGAGGATATACAAAAGAATAATAAACGGTGGCTTTTTTAAAAGAAGGAGATGCAACCCAAGCACACTTCATTCCTGCCTTTCATAATATATCCTAGAAATTTGAACTGCAAAGGGTCTCCCTCCCCGACGAGAGTAAGGAGGTCTAGGATTTCAACGTAAAAGGAGGGAAGAAGAATGGGACTGATTTGTGAATACCCCTGCCGGCTTGATCTTTTCGCAGAGGTTGTCAAAGCCAAGAATATTCAGCGTCAGGAAAAAGTTCTCGACGAAATCATCTGTATTCCAGCAGAGGATGTCGGAGGAAGAATCACCCAGATTGACGATATTAAAGTACAGTTAATTTCAGCAGAGGAAACCTTTGTCGGCAACCATAGAGTGAAAGTGAGCCTGGCATTCAATGTAATACTCATTGTAGTCGTAGGTGAAGACCCGGGTGTTTTTGAAATCGTAACCCTTGAGGGATTCAATTTCAGCAAGAGCATACCCCTGGATGAGTTTAACCCTCCCTTGAGCCCACAAGAGTTCAAGGAAGAGGTTGAGAGATCCCAGATAATCCTGAAGAACTGGAGTTTTGAAGGAGAAATCCTGGGCAACTGTGAGGATCCCAACAGCCCCTGTTTTGTGGTTACCCCCATACCCGGAACCTGTATCTTGCTCAAGGTATTCGTTGACATCATCGACAAACTCACGAAGTTCCATGACATAGTGGTGTTTGCCGAACTCGACCCCGACGATTGCTAACCCCCTATGCCTGGCATTAGCCGGGCATTTGTTTAAGGAAAAAGGGGGGGACTTGGGCAAGTCTCCCCTGTCAGCCTGGGAGGAATGAGTTTTTGGATGGGCAGAATGATCGGACCCAAGTCAGGGACCGGGTTAGAAAATTGATTAACTCACAGAGGGAATTCAACGAACAGGTGCACCGTTTTAGCCAGGAGACCAGTGATCCTGAAGTGCAACGAATCCTGGGGGAACTTGCAATCCGAGGTCTTGAAAATATCAACAAACTGTCCAGATTACTGGCCATAAAATGCGCCACTTGAAGGTAGTCGAACCCTCTGGCAGAGGGTTAGGAATTTAAAAATCTAACCTGCTCCCACTGACTTAACTGACGCAAAATACTTCCGTGCTGGAACGATTAGGTGGCATTCGCCTTAACGGTCAGACCTTTTCATCACTGTCAACCACTAAAGAAAAGATGGAAGGCGGCCCTAAAAAGGCGAAACGCTTCATCTATTGAACGTAGAACTAGAGAAAATTGGGGTTTAATGCCCTATTCTGTAACCCGGGCTTAATTTCCAACATATAATTAGGTAACGAATTGGATAATCTTCCAGCTTTGGAGGTGTCAATAAGAGCAGGGGAGGGGGTCAGAATGGCTACGGATAAATTTGAACACGCAACCTTCTATCTGACAAAGAACCAGGTCGATCAGATTAAATAACTGGCAAAAGACAACCAGATCTC
>DCTH01000186.1:0-2520 GCA_002329495.1 Syntrophothermus sp. UBA1445
CCGGGTGAGGACCTCAGGCAGGTCATGAAACAGCCCGGCAAAGAAATTGTTGTAAACCCGCCTCTCGCCCGCTTTTATTTCCACGGAAAAGAGGTAACAGAGGATGGCCACGATTAGCATATGGCCCAGGACTGATGTCTGGGGAACCCGAGGTGACTGTCCCCAGCGCTGTTGAAACCGCAACTGTCCCACTAGATCCATGAAGTTACGAGTCTTTTTGCCCAAAAGGTATTTCTGTACCCCCGCCAGATCGTAGAATTCCTCCACTTCATTAGCAATTTCCTGGTTGGTCTGCTCCAGTCCATAAAGACCCGTGTTCATTTGATGAATGATTTGAAACTCCCAGTTGGTCGCCAGGAAATGTGCCGCTTTGAGAATCCGTTTCTCATATGCTGCGTAATCCGATTCAAAAAGGTATTGGTTCAGTTTTTCGTTGAATCCCTGTCCAATGGTTTGGATACTGGGCTGTATCTGTTCGATAACCCAGGTATTAAGTTCTCTGCTTTTTTGGTCCATTAATCTTTGTAACAGGTCGGGTTTGAGGTCAGTCAAGACGCATCGGTGGAGTAACTCAAAAATTCCCCCTTCAATCAGTTTCTGCCAATCAATCTTGTGACCACGGTCACTTTCCTCGGTTTTACCCAAAACGTACGCAAAGACGAGTTTCTGGGCCTGTTTGTCGAGCTCGGTGAAACCAGTGTGAGGTCTTATGTAGCCGTTCCATCTCTGCATGCCGGCCGGGCGGAACAGTAATTCAAACATATCCGCACTTATCACAGTTAACCTCCAATATCTGTACNNATTCCTCATCTCAGCTTGAATAACCTGCTTATGGAATTGATTCTTATATCGACACCATCATTACTGAACCATTGCAGGAAGAGCCACGATAACATAAAGTCTTCAGATATTTGTATCCATAATCAGACATAATCTCTAGTGCTTGGGTTAACGCCTTATGTAGTATCATGGATTATATATAAGCGAATGGAGTAAAGAACGGATGAAGAAATCAGAGGTTATAAACAAGGGGCTCGACGAAAAGGTCTTTCAGATCATGTGTTCCCGCTTCACACAGATCCCGACTCTGCAGACTCTCGGCGTAAGCCTGATTTATCTGGGACCGGGAGAATGCAGTATGAAACTTACGGTGGTTCATGATTATACGACCGTGAAAAACCGGCTGCACGGTGGAATTATCGCCACCCTGGCCGACAGTACCATGGGATGGTCAGTTGCCTCCCTGGGCAGGGTGGGATCGGTAACAGTTGATATGAACATCAACTATTTTGCACCCATCTATGAGGAATCCGAACTCATCTCGGAGGCTTATGTGATCCATGCCGGACGGACTACGGTGGTGGCGGAAGCTAATCTGTACAACCAGGACCGCAAGCTGCTGGCCAAAGCCCGGGGTACCTTTTACGTGACCGGCAACACCGCGATAACTGGAGCCCATTAGGCGGCAAGTGCGGGAATCTCAAGTATTACCCTCCCACATTAATCAGAATAAGGTGTGTGCAAGGGGGAAGGTACAAAGATAAATTACAACAGGAACAGTTCTTCTGTCGGGTCCGACACGAGAACCGTTCCTGCTGTTACCTCATATTGCCCTGCCGTGCCTGTCATCGTCACTTGTTCATTTAGCCGGGATGTTTTCAATAATATCCAGTGTCTTCTTGACCATTACCGCAGCCTCAGCTCTGGTGACCGCCTTTAGTGGTAATAAGTGGTCCTGATTGCCTACCATGACGCCCTTTTCCACCAGTTCCGCGATTGGCAATGCGGCCCATACTGGAACCTCCCCTCCGTCCACAAACCTGTCCAGCACTCCGGTACCGCTGTCCGCCGTAAGCCCCGAGGTCTCCAAATGTCGGGCCAAAACACAGGCCAGCTCCGCCCGGGAACAGATTTTACCTGGATTGAAGTGTCCCAGACCGTCACCCTGGAACAGTCCCGCTGCAACGGCGAGACCAACCGGGCGGGCATACCACTGGTTTGTGACGTCATCGAACTGCTCGATAAGGCCGTCTTTTTGATTATGTAAACTGAAGGCCCGGGATACCAATGCCGCCAGTTCTGCCCGGGTTACGGTTCCATCGGGATCAAAGGTGTTATCGTCTCTTCCCCGCACCACAAAGCGATCCGCCAGTTCCAGAACACTGGCAGTGGCCCAGTGTCCCTCCAGGTCACTGAACCAGGAGTTCTCAATCTCCTTGCCTACGGTTAGCTCATCAATCCACATATGACCGTTCTTTCTCATCAGGTACAGGTCATTCACCACCACCCCATGTACCCGCACCGTTTCCATTTCCCCGTCATCGTTAGGTACGGCATACGAGCCTAAATCACTGATTATGTAATGGCGGCCCTTGTCCTCACCCAGATAAAGCATTATGTGACCGGAGAAATGAAGAATGGCCCCGGGACTCAGCTCCTGCAGCAGTTCCTGACGGGTAAGAGTATCATGACCTTTTAGGGTCAGGGTTCGTCCGGCAGAAGCGGCCTGCTGGCTTGAAT
>DCTH01000186.1:2535-8628 GCA_002329495.1 Syntrophothermus sp. UBA1445
TCCCACCCCAGCCGTACTTCTCCCCCTGAAGTTTAAAGGCTTGTCTGATGATATTGGCCCGGGTGTAGGGCAGGTACCCTTCGCAAACGTCGCTTGAAGCCGGGACCAAAGCCAGTCGAAACTCCAATTGTCCCGATTTACCCCGTACCGGCAGCTTAACCACGTAATTTCCTGTGGGGTTCTGACGGTCGACCAGATCGGGTATCTCGTCGGGATTGGCCAGCGGGAGCACGCAGCCCATGGTGAATTCCTTTTCGGATAGTTCCGGCGAAATGGGATTAGTGCACAATCTTATCCGGTTACCGGTCACAGTTAAAAAAGAACGGATTTTTTGATAACGTTCCCACGAACTGCGATCAGGGCACAGGGCAACACTGGAGACGGGAAGCCAACCCTGGCAGTTGTTGATTCGGGCAAAGTACCATTTCCCATCCAGACTATGGTGAAGTATCAGTACCGGTTCGTTGGCCAACACCGCTGAAACCTGCATGAGGTCGTATTCGGGGTCGTCATACTCATCGCTGACCACATCCATGGTGGGAAACACCCTGAGGCTGGTACGTTCTATAGCAACCGCATACCGAACGGGATTGCGCTCCTTGATAGCCGGAAGGTTAGCCAGCCTGACCAGATTATCGTAATAGGACGGTCTTACCTGTTGTTTGCCTATGTAGGTAGTGACGTCAGGAACACGTTGATTGATGTAGGTTTTCAGATCCTTGCCGCTAAACGTGTCCGGAGAAGCGGTAAGGTCGAACACCAGGCCCGGTTGCTTCTGGATAATGCGCTGGTTGAATGCCTCAATCTCTCGTGGCGTCATGATGATCTTTTCCGGCTCCGGTATTTTATTGATCCAGTATTCAGGATTCATCATTGATACGGAAACGTTGGGCATCAGGTTGACTGGCGCAGCAACTGCGTTAACCGGCAAAAACAACGTGAAAGTCAGCAGTATAACAGCCCGAATAATACTATACAGGTATCTCAAAATGGCTACCCCCTATCCATAATTCATAGGACTCCTGGTTATTGACGGCCACCGCCGCCATTACCTATACACCTAATTCGCCTGGAGCAAGAATTCTCCTGGCAAGAACTCAAGTTTTTTCGCTGGTAGGGGAGCCTAAGATTAAAAAAGGGACAGGTTGTCGTCCCAGCATTCGCAGTCCTGCGAAAAATGGAAAAGCAACCTGCCCCTTTTGACTCTTGCGTAAGGTTCGTCTTCTTTATTACTTAGGTCCGTGAGTCATATACGGCGGGTCTTCATTTATCATTACATCCAGAATGTGCTTGGAGTTTCTCCTTTTCATTTCGACCATGTTGACTCTGGATTTATTAAAGGTCTTTGCGTAAGCGACTGCCTCGGCGATAGTCTCTTCGGAATTCTGGCAGGCTTTAATTATCACATTATGTTTTTCCAGTTCCTCTGCTGTGACCCTTTCTCCTGAAAGCAGCAATCTGATGAAGAAATGGTAGGGCATGATGCGCTTCATCCATTCGAGCATAGAAGGAATAAACTGAATACCCAGATCAATTTCCGGTAAGCAGAAATAACCCCGGTCAGCTCTCATGAACCGGTAGTCGCACGCACCTGCCAGCATAGCTCCATTGCCGAAAGCATGACCGGTAATAGCTGCTATGGTTGGGACCGGCGCAAACAACATGGCTTTAAAGACTTCATGGTTTTTTTCCAGCCATTTGTTTATGGAGGCGAAATCCTGTTCGCCGGCTTTCTTGGTCATCCATGCGACATCAACACCCTGGCTGAAGTTCTTGGGGTCACTCGAAGTAAGTACTAAGGCCTTGATTTCACGGTCAGCAATGATTTCCTCGTAGGTAGCTAGCATTGCTTCAGCCCAATCAAGGTTTTGCCTATTCTCGCCGTTATTCATTATCATGATAGCGACAGTACCGTCTTTTTTCCATTCTACGAAAGACATAATTACCTCCCGATGCGTTCATTTTTCGTAATTTATAGTATATCACAATCCAATAGCAGGTTTTACATTCTGGTTATATCAACAGAAACCAGGAACAGGAATCCGGCTTCCCTTTTGGTTCGGATTTGCCAAGACCATTTACTTGTACCGTTCTGAAATAGCCAGGGCCATCTCACGGACCTTTTTACGGAGATCCTCTGGTTCGATAACCTCAACCTGGTGACCCCACTGCAGAATCCAGCTGACTAGTTCGACATGACCGCATACATTGAACTCCAGTACCACGGAGCCGTCCGGGCATTCTTCGGCAATTGACTGGGAGCGGTGGTAGCGCAGGTTTTTCACCCGTGGCGCTACTTCGGAAGAGAACTTCAAAACCACCCGTCTGACCTTATCATCGGAATAGACACCCCAGCTGTCGCCAACCAGGGACTCCACCGTAAATCCTCGCGGGTATTCAAATCTATCCCGCTCCCGGGGATACAACGCGAAGATCTGATCAACCCGGTAGATTCTCATCTCCTCAGTGCCCCGGTTCCTGGCAACCAGATACCATACTCCCCGTTTGCACAGCATCCCCAGTGGTTCAACGAGCCGGTCCGACCTTTCGCCAGTAATCTTCTCATATACCATGCGGATGCAATAGCTTTCGAGCACCGCCTTGATCAGTGCGCGGAAGGTTTTGCCGAATTTCTTGGGATCGGCGAGAGTGTCCTTGACACTGTAAAACCGCTGGTGAAAGATGCTGCTGTTCCTGCCCTGTTTCTTGAGGTAGGCCTTCCCGATCTCTTTTTGAGCATAGGTCACCGGCTCATCCATGACCGTATCTTTCAATAGGGTCATTCCCAGATAAACAGCAGCCGCTGATTCCGGCATCAACCGTGGTATGTAATCCAGGTTCAGGCAGTACTTTTTGTTGGCCCCCTCTGGTCGCAGCAGACCATTATATCCGTCCGGCAGGCTTTCACTGAGGAGGTTGATGTCCCGGTAGATCATCCGTTTCAGTGCTGCAGTGCTTCTGGGAGTTTCCAAATGATCTTCATAGCGATTTTTGATCTGGTCGAAGGTCAATCCCCCGTCCTCCACTGCTTCAAAAAGAGAGGTGTATAAAAAGATCACCCGCTCCACTGGCGAGGCATTTTTCTTCCCCGCCTTTCGGGCGATTTCGGCCCGGACATCGGATACCGTAATCCATTCTCCCTGCTGCGTTACTTTGAACCTGTTTCCGTCACAGACCTCCGGGTCGTCGATCAAAGCATAGAGCACATGATAGAGACTGGCCGCTTGAATCTTCAGTTCTTGGGTCATCCGATCCAGACCAACTCCAGGGTTATCCTTTATGAAGCTCTTTACCTTCTCACTGTTTGAGACCACCTTGCTAACCAGTGTAGCCATCAAATCACCTTCTACGGATTAATCTGATCCCAGGTAAATGCGGTTACCAACCCCGGGCCGGTAGGCTGACCAGTGGCTGCCTTCCTCCTCCGGTTCAGCGGTCTGAAACTTGTAGATATCGGCATCCATCATGTCAGCCAGGTGCAGTACCCTGGCCTCCAGGAATTTAGGCCGCTTGGGCGACTGCCATTCATACTCCCCATGATGACTGGCAATCATGTGCAGGATACGGTTACGGAACTCCCGATCGCCGATCCCGCTGCTGCTCAAGAGCTCCCCAACCATCTCAATTCCCAGCGCGATATGACCCAGCAGTTTGCCCTCGTCGGTATACTGGATCCCCGGGTCAAAGGCCATCTCCCGTACCTTACCCACATCGTGAAGCAACGCCCCGGTAACCAGGAGATCAGTATTGATCCCGTCCCGCTGTTTGCCAACTGCCTGGCAGATCTTCATTACCCCCAGGGAGTGTTCCAACAGCCCGCCGGGGTAATTATGGTGCATGTTCTGGGCGGCCGGTGAAAAACAATATGGCGTGAACCACTGGGACTGAAGAAAGACTTCCGCCAGCTGCCGGCAGGGGCCCGGTTGAAGTAAGGCCACTATATCACGGACCTCAGTTGCCAGTTCACTGATCCGAAGTTCATCAATCACCACGAAGTTATCTTTCTGGAAGCTTTCCGTCTCGGTGATGTCGGTGACGTGGATTTCCAGAACCTCATTGAAGAGTACCACCTCACCGTTAACCTGGGCCACCCGGCCGCTCCGGAATCCTCGTCCCTTGGTCTCGGCCTGATCCCACACCTTGGCCGGTATCTCTCCGGTCCGGTCAGCCAGGGTCAGGGCCAGGTACTTCCCGGCAGTCCTCTTGAAGTTCAGGTACCTCTTGCTGGTAACCAGGAACTGGCTGTCAACCAGGTCCCCCAGTTTTAAATCCTTCACGTACTGTTTCTTTTTCATGTGAGTGCCGCTCCTTACCTGAAATGCAGTACCGCATCAATCCGGGATAATTCCAGATAAAAATCACCTACCAGTTTACTTACACAGTCACTGCTATTATCCTGCTTACAATCCATTTATTGACACGGAGTTCTGTAGCTGATTATTCCATGGAAAGGTGACAATATCCTGTCAGTATAAATTTATCCCTTTAATAAAAAGACAACATGTGGCGTTTTGCTTCACATGTTGTCTTTATGAACAGTTATCAGGTTGTTGTAGGATTATTGCTTACTTGCCTTTGGTGATCCTTTCGTAGGTTGCCTTCAGTTGTTTGATGACGGCTGGATTGGTAAAGGTCTGCACTAACGGCCTCAGATCAAACGCGTCTATCCCCTGCCTTGCCTTTTGGGCCGCATATCTTTTTTGAATTTCTTTTAAGGAAATGAAGGGGCGGTTTGGGGTATCAATATACTCACAAACCTTGGCTTTGGCTTTCTCCATCAATTCCGTTTCGTCAACCAGCTCATCCAGAATTGCCATCTCCAGTGCGACGGGCGCTGGAATTCTCTGACCGTTGTAGATTACCTCTTTCCAGTTCTTGTTGGTCTCCAGTCCAAACCTCATTATCTCAGCGTGACAGGGGGATAGAGACATGCCCAGCTTGATCTCCGACATCCCCACCTTCAATTTGGGGTCATTTTTCATCATCCGGTAGTCACAAGCCTGTAACATGATCAGGCCGCCAGCACTGGCATGGCCATTCGCTGCCCCCACCACTGGTTTGGAGCAGGTGAAAAGCTTGTAGAATACCTCCTCTTCATATCTAAACCACCGATCAATGTGGTCGGGTCCTTCAAATGAGCTGAAAGTGCCGAGATCAAACCCACTGCTGAATATGTTGCCGGTGCCGGTCAAAATTAGGCCCTTCAACTCCTCTTCCGTGTTTACCCGGTCGATAGCAGCATCCAGTCCCTCTAACACCTCGGTATTAATTGAATTTACCGGCGGGTTGTCAATGGTAAAGATGACTATGTTGTCCTGGACATCAATTCTGTAAACCACGATTCCATCCTCCCTTTTTGTTTGACATATCCAATAAGATTTAAACTATCTTCAATTATACAGTTTTTATACAGCTTTTCGAAACCGATTGTATATCTGTGTTAAGCCTTGCTGCTGGCTATCTTGTAATAATTGGACCAAAACTTCGGATACTATCCTTAACTATGGTTATTGGAGGATCTTTATGCGGGAAAGACCGAATGAGGGGCTATCCTCCTGGCAGCTGACCATGATGGCCCTGGGTACGGTAATCGGCGGCTCATTCTTCCTGGGCTCAGCGGTGGCCATCCGTTCTGCAGGTCCCGGGATTGTACTCTCTTACCTGTTGGGCGGGGCTTTGGTTTACCTGATCCTGTTTGCGCTGTCGGAGATGACAGTGGCCGATGCGGCCCCCGGATCGTTTCGTACCTTTGCCCAGCGGGCGTTTGGCCCGGGGACCGGTTTTGTGGTGGGATGGGTCTACTGGACCGGCCAGGTATTGGCCATGTCCAGCGAAGCGGCAGCCGCCTCCATTTTTATTCGGGCGTGGTTCCCTGACATCTCAATTCTTCTGATCGGTTCGCTCATTATTGTGGGAGTAACCTTGCTCAATTTGCTGGGAGCAACCCATTTGAGTAAGCTGGAAAGCGGACTGGCCCTCATTAAGCTCTTCGCTATCGTGGGTTTCATCATCCTGGGTGTGGTCTTGATTTTTGGTCTTTATCCCGCGATTCAGCGGGTAGGTATAGGTGAGCTTGCGCGAGAGCCCTGGTTT
>DCTH01000246.1 GCA_002329495.1 Syntrophothermus sp. UBA1445
TGGGCCAAAACGTGAGGTTTTCTACGTACGCAGTGCCGATGATAATTGGCGAGATCAGAAGGTACTTGCGCGACAACAATCCGGTCAGGGTATCCAGGTCATTACGGGATATCGCCTACAAAGCATTGCAGGTAAGAGAGAGATTGGTTGCAGAGAAATCTAGGGAGCCCAGTCTGCAGGAGATTGCGGAACAACTGTTGATACCTCAGGAAGAAGTGGTTTTTGCGCTGGATGCTATCCAGGAGCCCATATCACTCTTTGAACCGATATACAACGATGGTGGGGATCCAATCCTCGTCATGGATCAAATCAGTGATGACAAGACCAACGATGATATCTGGCTGGAGGAAATATCTATCAAAGAGGCCTTAAAGAAACTTGGGGAACGGGAAAAGTTAATTCTTTCGCTCCGGTTTTTTGAAGGAAAAACCCAAATGGAAGTGGCGGAAGAGATCGGTATCAGTCAGGCCCAGGTTTCNNTAGCTTAGTTTATTAAGGGAGGGAATAAGGTGAAAAAGGTATGGGGTATCATTATTCTGGTTCTTATTGTGGGTGTTGCATTCCCCATAATTCAACACCTGTTCAAGAAACAAGAGGCCTTTACCCCCAACAACCTTATCCGCATTCACATTGTTGCCAACAGCAACACACCGGTTGATCAGGATATTAAGTTGAAGGTCAGAGACCGTCTGGTAAATTGGCTTTCACCGCAATTGGCTGCCAGTGAATCAGCCCAGGAAAGCCGCGTTATAGTGGCACAGAACCTCGATGCCATCCGTGAGACCGCCTGTCAGGAACTGAAAGCCCAGCATGCGGATTACGGGGCTTCGGTGGCTCTCGGTGAATATAATTTCCCCACCCGGCGCTACGGAGAAGTTGTACTTCCTGCCGGAAAATATCAAGCGTTAAGGGTAGTGCTGGGAGCAGGGGATGGAGCCAACTGGTGGTGTGTTTTATACCCACCCCTGTGCGTCGGCAAGTCAACCGAGGCGGATAAATCTCCCCAATGGCTGATTTCCAAGTTAACCTCGCATTTACGGAAGAAGCCGACGCAGGAATAATAAACTGAAGATGACAGCCCCCGCTTCGACGGGGGCTTTTTTTCGGCACCGTTTTCTATCACATGTCCAACCCCAAACACATATTAATAGAAAAGGATACAAAGTGTTGGCTTGCGGAGACTCGATATGAACCGGACAACTATCAGGGGGGAGGATGTAAATGATCAAAATATCAGACCTGAGAACCCGCGAGGTGGTTAACGTACAGGACGGCAGGAAGCTGGGGGTTATCAAAGACTTGGACCTTGATGTCGAAAAGGGACGTATCAATGCGTTGGTTTTGCCGGGGCCCAACCGATTCATCAATATTTTTACCCGGAGAGAAGACATCGTTGTTCCATGGGAACGGATAGTCAAAATAGGTCGGGATGTCATTCTGGTGGAGGTAAATCCGTACACCGAAATCCATCGCATAAATGAGTGATATGTCGTATTCGATTAAGTGAGGAAGAAATTACTAGATAAAACCCGATTAGACGGTTTGATATCTTCATCCTATTTTACGATAATTAAAAGCATATATTGTGTGCTATACTAATCATAAACACTATATATTGAGGGGTCCGCTATGAGATGTCCTTTCTGTTCGGAACTCGAAAGCAGGGTATTGGATTCGCGTAACACGGATGAAGGCACTGTGATCAGACGACGGAGAGAATGTGCTGCCTGCAAACGAAGGTTTACCACCTATGAGCGCCTTGAGGAAAGGCCGCTTATGATTATTAAGAAGGAGGGAAATCGCGAGGTTTTTCAAAGAGACAAGCTGCTGCAGGGTATTCTCAAGGCGGTTGAAAAAAGACCAATTGATATGGATACGGTTGAAACCATGGTCGGTGAAATTGAACGAGAATTAAGGGATGTCTATGACAAAGAGGTTAGCAGCCAGATAATAGGTGAAAAAGTAATGGACAAGCTGCGTTCAGTCGATGGAGTCGCCTATGTCAGGTTTGCTTCGGTTTATCGCCAGTTTTCAGATGTTAAAGGTTTTGTGGAAACTGTGGAACAACTACAAAAACATCAGGATTCCGGGGAGGGGGAACAGTAGTGTTTGAAAAAATCAAGAAGCGTGACGGCCGGGAGGTTGCATTTGATCCTTCCAAAATTACCGAAGCCATTTTCAAGGCGGCCAAGGCTGTGGGAGGAGAGGATCGCCAAAAGGCTCTGGAACTTACGCTTGCGGTTATGAAGGTTTTGGGAGAGAAGTATGAAAGCGATGTTTTTTCGGTTGAGGATGTCCAGGACATAGTTGAAAAGGTCCTGATTGAACAAGGGCATGCCCGGACCGCCAAAGCCTATATCCTGTACCGCGCCCAGAGGACCCGATACCGTGAAGGCAAATCTGAACTGATGGATGTGGTGGAGGAGATCCTTAAGGAAACCAGCCGCGAGAATGCGAACGTGGGTAATTCTCCTTCAGCCAAAATGCTTCAGATTGCCAGTGCCGCTTCTAAACAGTATTATCTGGATCGTCTGATTCCTCCGGAATTCTCCAAGGCCCATCGTCAGGGTGATATCCATATTCACGATCTTGATTTCTATGGCAAGACCCTAAACTGCATACAGATACCTCTTAGTACGCTGCTTCAGGAAGGTTTCAATAACGGACACGGTTATATCAGGCCTCCGAAGAGACCAGCCTCGGCCACTGCATTAGCTGCTATTATCCTGCAGAGCTCTCAAAACGACATGTTTGGAGGTCAGTCCTTCCCCTTCTTTGATCGCGACCTGGCACCGTTTGTAGCGAACGCCAGTGACGAGGAGACCTACCAGGCGATGGAGGCCCTGGTATACAACCTGAACAGCATGCACTCTTTGAGTGGGAAAGAACGTATTTGGGTGGTTGATAAGATACAACAGAAATTACTGTGTGTCTCCATGGCTGAATTTGATGATATTTTTGAAGAGAATCGGTACCAGGCGTTCAGCCTGAACTACGATAGTGGCAAGATTGAACTCCAAGACATTACCGCCTCCATCAAGCATCGCAATGTCAATAAACTGTTTATGATAAAACTGAAATCCGGTCAAAAAGTCACGGTTACTGACAACCATTCGGTGATGACATTTGGCGAAAAGGGTGATTTGGAAGTCCGGAATGTCTACGACCTTGACTTTGGTCTGGTGCCGCGCATTCTGGAGTTTAACCGGGAAGACCATGTTTTTGATCTGAGTGGGTATCCGCAAAGCAGAAAATACCATATGGAAGAAGTAATGCTAACACCGGCCCTAGCCAAACTAATGGGTTATTATGTGGCAGAGGGCTCAGTGGATGGCTCATCGATCAGTCTGGCCCTGTTTGATGATGACCTGGAAACCGATGTAGCTCGAATTGTAACCGAAATATGTCCGGAATTTTCTCTAACTGTGCATCGTGACCGGGAGGGCCGGAAACGGGATATCCGGCTGAACACCGGTAAAAGATTCGCCGAATTTATCGGGGATGTTTGCGGCCGGGGAGCAATTAACAAAAGGGTTCCACTGGCTATAGTGAAAGCTCCGTTGGAGATTGTGAGGGCTTTCCTGGATGGTTACTTAAGCGGGGATGGTACGGTTGGTCAAAACCGCATCACCGCAACGACCGTTTCCAAAAACCTGCGGGATGGTTTGGTACTTCTGTTTGCCAGATTATCGATCCCGGTATCCTGCCGGGAGGCGGAACCGGTTACCAATTTTGCCTCGGCTCGTACCCGGTACCTGATTTCAGCCGGAGGAGCTTATCTAAAGGATATCATGATATCAGGCAGTAAGATGGACAAGTTGGCTTCTCAAACTGTAACCATGGAACAGACTCGTTATGATTATGAGTTCCTACGGCCGCTTATTAAAGAGGTTTACGGGATATACGCCAGCAATTCCTATCATTACCGTGTAAGCCCCGGTTATTTGCAGGAAGTGCTGGATGACCTTAAGTCGCGGGTATTAAACGATCAGGAAGAGGCATTGATCGACAAGCTGCGCAGTAACATATTCTGGTTGGATTGTTTCAGGCAAGTTATTGCTGATATCAAGACCAGTGAGCGGTTTCACCTGCAACGGGTGATTTCTGCCGGTGAACTGCCGCGGTTTTCGAAATACCTTCCCCAGTTTTGTCTCTATGAAGAGTATCTGTCGAGGCTCTATCTTCCCCAGGTCGTTGATGAAACCACGTGCAGTCGAATTTCCAACGACTGTAAATCGCCCGGTCTGATCCAGGCCTGGGCAGGAAAGGTTCACTCTCAGAACAACAAGATGAAGAATCTTATCCGAGTTATTGAGAGGGTACTGAACTGTTATTGCATCCAGGTTAAAGACAAAGCCGAGGCTGACTGGGAAGACTATGTTTATGACATTTCCGTAAGGAACAACGAGAATTTTATGACTGCCGAAGGTGTCTTTGTGCACAATTCCCGCGCTGGGGCCCAAGTCCCGTTCTCTTCGCTGAACCTGGGGACAGATACTTCAGAAGGTGGACGACGGGTAGCCAAAAACCTGCTGTTGGCATATGATGCGGGTCTGGGTAGAGGTGAAAACCCCATTTTTCCCAATATTATTTTCCGGGTGCAGGAAGGTGTCAATCTCCGCCCGGAAGACCCCAACCATGATTTGTTCCTGCTGGCTATGAAAGTGGCAGCCAAAAGAATGAACCCGACATTCAGTTTTATGGATTCTTCTTTTAATAAGCAGTATGGGAATGAAGTGGCCTACATGGGCTGCCGAACCCGGGTGATAGCCAATGTCCACGGCCCGGCGGTTACCGAGAGACGCGGAAACCTAGCCTTCACCACCATAAATTTGCCTCGTCTGGCCTTGAAGGCCAAGGGCAGTCTGGGAGAATTCTATCGCCTTTTGGAATCAACCATGTGGCTGGCGGTTGAACAGCTGCACCACCGCTACCGGGTTCAGGCTGAACTCAAGGTTAAGGATATGCCATTTGTGATGGGGCAGCATCTCTATATGGGCTCAGAAAATCTGGGTCTCTGTGATCCCATTGAGGAAGCGATAAAACACGGAACCCTGTCGGTAGGTTTTATTGGTTTGGCAGAAACCCTGGTATGCCTTACCGGTAAACACCATGGTGAATCGGACGATTCTCAAGCCATAGGAATCTCGATAGTCCAGTTCATGCGTCAGCTGGTTGACAAGGCTGTTGAGCAGTATAATCTGAACTATACTTTCATTGCCACACCGGCCGAAGGCTTATCTGGTCGTTTTCTCGGCATGGACCGGGAAAGCTTTGGACTGATACCCGGGGTAACTGACCGCGAATACTACACCAACAGTTTTCATATACCGGTTGGCTGTGATATCTCACTATTCCAAAAGATATCCAAAGAGGGACCGTATCACAAGTATACCAATGCCGGGCATATAAGTTATGTGGAGTTTCCAGCTCCCCCGGTGCATAATGCCGAAGCGGTTCAGACCATTATCCAACACATGAAAGACTGTGATATGGGTTATGCCGGTATCAACTTCCCCATTGATTTCTGCGAGGGCTGTGGGTTCCTGGGGGTCATTGACGAGAATAACTGCCCGCAATGCGGGGGGAGTGAGATAAGACGGGTCAGACGGATAACCGGATATCTATCCACGGTCGATCGTTTCAATGATGCCAAGGTAGCGGAACTGAGAGATCGCAAACCTCACCGGCTTTCGTGAGGTGGAGTATGACGAAGATCAGAGTCAGCGGCTTCAGCCGGGAGAGCATTGTCGATGGCCCGGGCATCCGGACGGTGGTTTATAGTCAGGGGTGCACCCATCATTGCCCCCATTGCCACAATCCCTCTACCTGGGATTTCGAGGGCGGGTATGAACTGGATATAGATGATATTGTGGCTCTGGTTAAAAAGACCGGTCTATTGCGCGGGGTCACCCTGTCGGGGGGTGAGCCCTTTGTGCAGGCTGAATCATTTGCGGAGCTGGCCGCCCGGGTCAAGGCAATGGGTCTGGATGTCGTAACCTATTCAGGCTACACCTTTGAAACACTGGCGGAAATGGCAAAAGAAGACCCGTCTGTAGCCCGGCTCTTAAATGCTACCGATATTCTGGTTGATGGACCCTACCATCACGAAGAGCGTGATCTGTCGCTGGCTTTTCGGGGATCAAAAAATCAAAGAATAATTGACGTACCGAAGAGCTTGCAGGAGGGTAAGATATTTACCCTGGAGTTCTGACGAATCATCCCAAAAGCATGGCAGCGGGGGAGTGATGTTATAGATTTTACTTGGAGTCTATCAACCCAAACTCCCGACCGCTATTCCTTTGTTTCCCCCGGTGCTTCAATTTCCTGTTGGGATGCCAAAAGCTCCCTGGCTTCAGCCAGCCGGGCCTGGGGAACCATTACCATGACTTCCGCCAAAGGTCCAAATGACAATCCCTGTACCCGTCCGATTCCCTCCCGGGACCGCAAGATAACCGGAATTTCACAACTCTCCAGTAAACCCTTGATGACGTCATCCTCGGGGGGGTATACTGTCTTTAATATTTCCCAGGATGTGGCAACGGGATTACCGCATGATGGGCAACGGATTTGATTATCTTCAAAGCTCTTATGGCAGTTGGTACACAACATGCTTATCCCTCCTTTACCTTGATATTAGCAGACCACGGGCTTAAGAACAAAGATAGATAACAGATTACACCCATCTTTGCTGGCGTTGGCAGGCAATAAGCTTTGGAAAACAGGTAATAGTAAGGAGGAAGTGCCGTTGAAATGGGAATTCAGGCAACAGGATGCTGTCAGCTGTCTGACATTGCCCGGTTGGAATCAACTGGGGGTAGTAACGGCCTTTACTACCAGAGACGGAGGTTACAGCACCGGGGCGTATAAATCTCTTAATATGGGTCTTCATGTCGGTGATGACCGGGAACTGGTCATTGCCAATCGGGAAATTGTCTGCCGAAGTCTGGGATTTGAGCTCCAGCAGATGGTTTGCTGCGAACAGATACATGGCAACGGGGTAGTTGTAGTTGAGAAACACCATGCAGGCCGGGGTTCGGCTGATTTATCGGATGCACTCCTTGGATATGACGCTATGGTAACCGATTGCCCGGGAGTATTTTTAACAGAATTCTATGCCGATTGTATCCCCGTCTACTTCTTCGATCCGGTGAAAAGGGTGATTGGTTTAGCTCATAGTGGTTGGAAAGGGACGGCTCTTCGTATTGCTGAGGCTACTCTGAACGTAATGCGCGATCGCTTCCATTGCCTTTCAGACGACATCAGGGTTTTCATTGGGCCTGGAATTGGACCTGAATGTTTTGCGGTTGACGACAATCGAAGGAATCAGGTTGAACGGCTGTTTACTTTTCATGATCAGATAATCTATTCTTATAATGAAAACCGGTATGTCTGGGACCTTCATCTTTCGAACCGCCTTATTCTTCAGCAAAGCGGCATCCCGGAAGACAATATCATATCATGCCATATCTGTACGGCCTGTAACCCGGAAATGTTTTTCTCCTACCGTAAAACAGGGGGACATACCGGAAGAATGGCCGCAGTGTTGGGCTTACTTGACTGAGGGTGATGGTAGTGAGTGCCAAGATTCTGGTGGTAGATGATGAAACGTATATTGTAGAACTTGTCAAGTTCAACCTGGAGAAGGAAGGGTTTCAGGTAGTTGTTGCCTATGATGGGTTGAGCGGGATTCGTATGGTGGAAGAAGAGAACCCGGATCTTTTGATCCTGGATATCATGCTGCCGATGATGGATGGACTTGAGGTTTGCCGAATGTTAAGACGGACGGCCCATTATCGCAACCTCCCCATAATCATGCTGACGGCAAAAGGCGAAGAAATTGATACTGTTTTGGGACTGGAAATGGGAGCTGATGATTATATCAAGAAACCGTTCAGTCCCCGCGAAATGGTAGCACGGGTAAAGGCCCGGCTGCGAGCCAGGAAACTCCTGAAGACCGAAGATGCTACTGGTGAGAAGGCCATGGTATGGAAGGACCTGGTGATAATACCAGAACGACATGAAGCTTTTATTCGAGACAGGAAACTTGACCTGACCCCTAAAGAGTTTGACCTCCTCCGTATCCTGGCATCAAGCCGGGGAAGGGTTATGACCCGGGAGACTCTGCTCGAAAAAGTATGGGGTTATGAGTTTATCGGCGATACCAGAACGGTGGATGTTCATATCAGGCATCTGCGTATGAAACTCGGAGACGACAGCTCCGCGCCCCAGTATATAGAGACGGTCCGCGGAGTTGGTTACAGGTTTAGGGAGGGTGGATACCCATAGACAGAGTGAACATTTCATGGGAAGGTTTTACCAGTGAAAACGGAAGAATGCAGGCCATTCTGACCAGTATGGTGGATGGACTGGTGGCTGTTGATAAGGCAGGCCGCATTGTGAAGGCTAACCGGGCAGCGGAGGGTCTTTTTATGCGACAGGAACCGTACCTGTTGGGACAGACTTTTAAATCCCTGCTCAATATGGAAGACCTTCACGACACCATAACCAAGGTGTTAAGAACTGGAGTCGAGTCACTTGCTGAATACAGCGTTTTCCCGAACAGTGAGACCATTTACCGGATAAATATAGTACCGATTAAAGGTGAAAAAGAAGATATTGAAGGAGCACTGGCGGTATTCCATGACATAACTGATGCCCGCAAGTTTGACCGAATGCGAAGTGAGTTTGTGGCTAATGTATCCCACGAACTGCGAACCCCTTTAACCTCGATCAAAGGGTTTGTTGAAACCCTGCTGGACGGGGCCCTGGAAGACAAACTGCTCTGCCGCAGGTTTTTAAGCATAATTGACAGCGAAACCAACCGATTGACCCGCTTGATAGATGATCTGTTGACCCTGTCGGCTATGGAAACCAAAGAAATCAGGGTTAATCTGCAAAACGTGAATCTGGTGGAATCAGTTAAGAACGTATTCAATATCATGGGCCCTCAGGCCGAAGAGAAAAAGCTGAGGATGGAGTTAATTTATCCTCCCGATATGGCCTGGGTTAAAGCTGACCAGGATCTGGTGGGACAGGTCCTGATCAACCTGATCGACAATGCGATAAAGTACTCATGTGATGAGGGACGGATCGTGGTTCGAATAGCCCGGGAAGGCAGGAAGACCATGGTACGGATCAGCGACACCGGTATCGGCATTTCTCAGGAGAGTCTTCCCCGCCTATTCGAGCGTTTTTACCGCGTTGACCGGGCCCGTTCCCGGGTTCTGGGAGGAACCGGACTGGGGTTGGCGATCGTGAAACACATCGTTGAATTACATGGGGGAGAGGTATTTGTCAACAGCCAGGAGGGCGTTGGTTCAACCTTTACCTTTTGCCTGCCAACCGGGGACCTAATGCCAAAGGCAGCGGAGAGTGACCTGTGAGTACTCGTCAGCAGAGGATTCAGAATTACCAACGAAACCAGATAATAATAAGAAACCTCTTAAGGGCCCTCTTGGCCCTGGTTATTCTTATTGGAATCGGCGGTTTAATGCTGCTTTTGTATAATAAAACCTGTATTTGGCTTATTGATGTCCATGTGGTTCAGCACGGTGAGTTGGAACTTGGAGTCAGTACCCCGGCGATACTGATTAAAGAGGAAACAGTCGTTAGGGCTCCAGCTCGGGGCCGTTTCGAGAATAAAGTTATGGAGGGCGAAAGGGTCCGCAGTGGATCTGTGGCCGGGCTATTCTATCCCGAAGGGGAGATAAAGCCGGTATCTGTGTCGGTGCCGGTGAGTGGGATAATAAGTTTTAAGCCTGACGGGTGGGAGGAGATCCTTAATGATTTCTCCCTGGATAATGGTGATCAGAATATCTTCAATTACAGTCCCCGTCAGTTAAATGACGGCAGTTTTCAGTATGAATCCGGGGAGCCGTTATTCAAAATTGTAGATAATCTGGTGCCAATGAGGTTGGTGGTGGCCCACGAACCTGATGCTTTTGGTAAGCCGCTGGCAGTTGACGATAGACTGAAGATAAGGCACAAAGACCAGATCCTGGGAGTGGCGGTGTGCGAGTCAGTTTGGTCTGGTAAGGACCGAAATACAGCTATTCTGGATTTGGGAAGTTTTAATGAGACCCTGTCTGACCAGAGGCGGATCGAGGTGGATTGTATATCAGACACTTACTCAGGATTGATTATTCCGGAAGAATCGCTGGTCAAAAGTGAGGCAGGGGATGCTGTCTACAAGGTAAATAAGAAAAACGTTGAGTTGTGGGCGGTTGAGGTATTGGCCGCCTGTAATGGTCAGGCGGTGGTTGAAGGTCTGGAACCAGGAGATACTATTGTAACCACCCCGGGCTTGGTATCAGAGGGTATGTCCTTAAGGTGATGTTTCAGGAGGTAGCAACAAAAAATGACCGAACTTGCAGGGAATATACAAACCGTTAGAGAAAAGGTCAGAAAAGCCGCCATGCGGGCGGGAACCAACCCCCACGATATTTGCCTGGTGGCGGTAAGTAAAACGGTGGGACCGGACGAGATAGGTCATGCCTGTCAACTGGGAATAGCTGATTTTGGAGAAAACCGGGTACAGGATTTATTAAGAAAACAGTCTGAGTATCCGCAGGTGAGATGGCACATGATAGGCCACCTGCAGACCAACAAGGTTAAAGACATTATCGGACGGGCTTGTCTTATCCATTCACTGGACAGATGGGAACTGGCGGAGTATATTGAGAGAAGGGCCGAAAAGCAAAGGTTTGTGGTGCCCACTCTGTTACAGGTTAATATTTCAGGTGAGGAATCAAAAGGTGGGGTAAGGCCCCATGAGGTACCGGATTTTCTGGCTGCCATAAGTCAGTTTAAATATCTCCGGATACAAGGGTTAATGACTATGGCTCCTGAGGTGGATGATCCGGAGGAGACCAGACCTGTATTCAAGGAACTGCGCAAAATATTCGATACTACAAAGAAACAAAACTACCCGCAAGTGGAGATGCGTTATCTTTCTATGGGAATGACCCAGGACTACGAGGTGGCGATCGAAGAAGGGGCCAATATGGTCCGGGTAGGCCGGGCACTGTTTGGACCCAGATGGTGAGGAGGTAAAGAGATTGGGTTTCGTAGACAAGGTATTGCAGTGGCTGGGTGTTGCAGATGTTGAGGAGGAGGAGACTCCAAGTTTACCGATTGTAGACAATCGAGACCTGAACCGCAAGGCGAACCTGGTAAGCCTTCAGGGGGCCAAGACGGTAAGAGTGGTGGTTAGTGAGCCTACTACTTTCGAAGATGCTCAGGATCTAGCCGATAGTCTTAAGAACCGGAGGCAGGTGGTGCTGAACCTGAGCGGCACTGAGCCTGATATCGCACGCCGCATAATTGACTTTCTCAGCGGGACAACCTATGCTCTGGACGGCCAGACTCAGAAGTTAGGGGAAAGTATTTTTCTTTTTGCCCCCAGCAATGTTGAAATCTCCCGGGAACCCAGGCCGCTTCTCAGGAGTTCCTTTACATACTCGCGAGGTAATGCTCTGGGGAGAGAAGAATAGTAATGAATACAGGTGTAACACTGGGCTTTATTGGTTGCGGTCAAATGGCCCGGGCCCTCCTGGGCGGCTTCACCAGACATCGTGAATTGCTGAGATCAGTAATTCTATTTGATATTGACCCCACCAAAGCAAAAGCTCTGGCAAACGACTATGGGACGGCCGTCGCAGATTCCGGATACTCTCTGGTGTCGGGGGTTGATGTGGTAGTCCTGGCGGTCAAGCCGCCCCAGGTAAAGCCGGTTTTACGAGAAATATCACCGGTTCTTAATGCGGATAAGGTATTGATTTCAATAGCCGCCGGGGTTACCATGGAATCTATCCGCGAGGAAATCGACCCCCAGGTCCCGGTAGTTCGAGTTATGCCCAATGTGCCATGTTTAATCGGACAAGGGGTGATGGGCCTCTCCTTCAGTGAAGCGGTGGCATCTGATAAGCAAAACGTGATCCTGGAGTTGTTCTCTACGGTAGGCTTGGTCGAACCAGTACCCGAAGAGTATATGGACGCTGTCACAGCGGTATCGGGAAGTGGTCCGGCATTTGTATTTCTGGTCGCAGAAGCCCTTACCGATGCGGCGGTAGATGTTGGCTTGCCGCGTGATCTGGCACGGCGTCTGGTTAACCAGACCTTGATTGGTTCTTCAGCCATGATCCAGGAGAGTGGTGAACATCCGGCATTGTTGCGGGAGCGGGTTACATCTCCGGGTGGTACCACCATCGCTGGATTAAGAGCCCTCGAAAGCGGAGGGGTAAGAGCTGCCTTCTTTGACGCCGTCAGTAAAGCCTGCCAGAGATCTGCGAGACGCTGATTGTTACTAGAGGATTTGGTGAGAATATGGTTATTTACGACATTGTAAATCTGGCCTTTGAAGTGATGATGTGGCTGATCGTAATCAGGTGTATCCTGTCTTTCATCAGGCATAACCCCTATCAGCCAATCATCCGCTTTATTTATGACATAACTGAGCCGATAATGGCACCGTTTCGTCGCTTATTACCAAGTGCCGGGGGGATTGATCTCTCTCCCATAATTGTATGGATGGTTCTGATGCTGCTGCGAAATCTGGTGCTCGGTATTTTGCGGGCCATCCTGTAGAACCAGTTAGCATCCGCTATGGCTTACAGGGTCTTGGTAAGCTTTTCTCTATTCAGTTCCTTTGTAATATCCGTTGAAATACCCGGGAGATAGAGTATATGCGTGCTGAATATAAAATCGAATTACTGGCACCTGCCGGCAAGTGGTCAGTTCTGGAAGAAGTCATCAGTGCTGGAGCAGATGCCGTCTACTTGGGAGGTAAAAGGTTTAACATGCGCCTTTTGCGTCCTGATTTTAATTTTTCCGACCAGGAAATACGGGATGCTGTCACCTATTGTCATGATAGAGGTGTCAGCCTCTACGTAACGTTGAATAACCTCTACCATGAACAGGAATTGGCCGAATTAGATGAATACCTGAGTTTCCTGAAGGATGCCCGGGTGGATGCGGTTATTATCCAGGACCTGGCTTTGATCGATGCATGCCGGAGACTGGAGATTGCGATGCATGCCAGCGTTCAAATGGGAGTCAATAATCTGGAAACGGTCAGGATTCTTGAACAAAACGGCTGCCGCCGGGTAATACTATCAAAAAATCTTACCCGCCAGGAAATTCAGGAGATTAAGAATAACAGCAGTTTGGGACTGGAGTATTTTGTCCATGGCGACCTCTGCATAGCTCATACCGGACAATGTTTCATGTCGGGACTGCTCTTTGCCGAGAGCGGCAATCGCGGTCAATGCCGCAAGCCCTGCCGCTGGCTCTATGATCTGGAGGGCAAATCCTCGGGGATGGTTGCTCAAAACCAACACCTTTTGGCCTACCAGGATCTTTGCCTTTACCTGGGCATACCGGAACTTATCCAGGCCGGAGTGACCTCCTTTAAAATAGAAGGACGTATGCGCGAAGCAGAATACCTGAGCCGGGTGGTGTCCTCTTACCGCCAGGCTATCGATAGATACCTTGAAGAGTCCATCAGTCCGCAAATAGATGATCCTGAATGGGAAATACTTTACCAGCAAAGAGTTCGTGATTTTTGTACCGGCAGTTTTTACGGTCCCCCAGGTTTAGGCGATATCGGTCTTTCCGGAGAGCGGGAACCCCGGTTTCCGACCGCTCCCGGGGAGTTGGTTCGATGCCGTAAGGAGGATTATTCCGCATGGAGCGGTGAGGAAAAGCAGCTCAGCCTGTCGGTAAAGGTTGATAGCTGGGATAGCCTGAGGGTGGCCCTGGAGCGGGGAGTGGAAACCATCGTAGTTCCAGGGACGGTTTATCACCACCAGTATGGTTTCTTATCATTGCGGGAGACGGCACTGGCCCTGGAAGAGGCCCGGGATACAGGGGTCAGAGTGGTATTGGAATTCCCCCGCATTATTACCGTAAATGATCGCCATCAGGCTGACGAGCTCTGGGAACTGGCCCAGGGGGATCTGGTTAGTGAGGTAATGGTACATGATCCTGGTTCGCTCTCCATAGCATCGCAGATGGGAATCAGAGCTGGAGCCGGATATGGGCTTAACCTGGCCAACAGTGCGGCCGTCAAGCAGGTTAAGGCATGGGGGGCTCGGTGGGCGTGCCCCTCGCTGGAAATCAGCAAGAATGACCTGCAGAGCATGGCGAATGCTTCACCACTGCCGCTGGAGGTTATGGTTCACGGACCCCTGTGCGGCATGATCAGCGATTACTGTCCGCTTGGTTCACTGGACGCCCAAGATAGTCAGGGTTGTACCTCTCCCTGTGAACGGGACAGTTTTTGGCTGCTCGATGAACGGGGACAGAAGTATCCCTTGCGATGTGATGACCGGTGTCGCTGCCATATATATCATCCTCTGGAGATGTCCCTGTTTACAGAACTGCCCTGGTTGGCTGCCTGGGTATCATCGGTAAGGATCGAAAGCAACGGGTATCCCCCGGAGCTGTGGGGCCAGCTCATTGACATATACCAGTCAGCACTTGAGGATATAAAGAGAGGGAAATGGAATCAACAAACCAACTATGATCTGCTGCTGAAACTGTTTCCCGAGGGTTTGTCCAGAGGGCCCTGGGAAGGAATTGGCAGGGTGAAGAATTCAGCCTGATTTAAAAAATATAGTTGCTTATCCTGAATTCCAACATGAAAGGGGGATAAAAATGATTTCGCCGATCGAGGTCAGAAGGCGGGAGTTTAGTCGCAGCCTCAGAGGATACAGCCGAGAAGAGGTGGATTCCTTTCTAAGTGGCGTTTCCGAAGAGTTTGAAAGGCTTTACCGGGAGAACGCTGAACTGAAGGAGGCCGTTCAGAGAGCAGAACTGGACATGGCCAAATNNACAGGAAACTGGAAGAAACCCTTAATCAGACCCTGTTATTAGCCCAGCAGACCGCCGAAGAAATCCGAGCCAACGCTCACAAAGAAGCCCAGATGCTGTTGGAAGGTGCCCGGCAGAAAATAAAAGAAACCTTTGCCGCCTATGAAGAGATCCTCAAAAGGTTAAATGTTTACCGCACCGAGATCAAATCATATATCAACTCCCAGGTAGAATTTATGGACCGCCACGACAAAAGGGTAGAGGAGTTAACCTCGTTCTTTTACAGTAAGGATACCAAAGAACTGCTGGAGACCCTTGGTAAAGCAGAGAAGGGTGGCCGGTAGAATTGTCTATCTCAGCATGGGATGACGGGGTTCGGTTGGAGGTTAAGGTACAGCCACGCTCATCACGCAATGAACTGCTGGGTTTTCACCAGGGAGTACTCAAGGTAAAGCTTACTGCCCCCCCAGTCGAAGGAGAGGCCAATCAGGCGTTAACCTCCTTTCTGGCGGAGGTGCTGGGGACTGCCAAGAGAAATGTGGTAATCCTTCGCGGGGAGACATCCCGTCTGAAACTGGTGGGGATCCATGGAGTGTCGCTGGCGGAGGCGGAGAATAGACTGAACCGACGCCAATAGCAGACAAATTAGGGAGCTAAGTAACCGTCTTACATATAATTAAAGAAGATACGATCCAAATGAAGAGGTATACATTTTTGACGACTCAAGAACGAGTGGGAGAAGTCCTGCATTTATTGCAGCAGGAGTTTCCCCAGGCGGGGACCCGGCTAAAATGGCATAGTGTTTTTGAACTGCTCGTGGCCACCATCCTGTCAGCCCAAACCACTGATGACCAGGTAAACCGCATAACCGGGTCACTCTTCAAGAAGTATAATAAACCCCGGGATTTTGCAGATCTCACCCCCGAACAGTTGGAACCCTGGATAAAGGGGTGTGGACTGTATCGGAATAAAGCCCGTTTCATAGTTGAGGCATCTCGGGTGATTATTGATCGTTTTGCGGGGCAGGTCCCCGATACCATGGAAGACCTTATGGAACTCCCGGGTGTGGGACGAAAAACCGCTAACGTTATCCTTAGCGTGGGCTTTGACAAACCCGGACTGGCAGTGGACACTCATGTACAAAGAGTGGCTTCCCGGCTGGGGTTTACAGATAGCGATAACCCGGAACATACTGAAGACCGGCTGAAGAGCCTGATCAACCCCGGTGATTGGGGTAATGCGCATCATCTTTTTATCTGGCATGGACGAAACTATT
This sequence comes from Syntrophothermus sp. UBA1445, assembly GCA_002329495.1. GTDB lineage: Bacteria > Bacillota > Syntrophomonadia > Syntrophomonadales > DTU052 > DTU052. The sequence continues at coordinate 16,091 of DCTH01000246.1, forward strand.
GTCAGGCCAGGAAACCCAAGTGCCCACAATGCCCGATATCTGAACTGTGTCCGGAAATAAAAAGAGCCGCTCCCTGACTGCGGAACCAGATGGTTGGGACGCAGGGCCATAGGGGATCCGGTTGACACAACCGGGTGACCACACCTCACGCAGACCAACGATTAACGGGTAAAATAAAATCGAATTTCAAAGTTGTGTCGCGACGACTTATGTGTTAATATGAACGATCAGAACAACTGAAATATTGATGAAACAGCGATGAAAGGGACAGTAACGTCACTGGTGGAAAAAAAGCGAGCCCGGGATGGTGAAAGCCGGGCCTAAGCCGTGATGTTGAGCAGATCACCCTGGAGCCTTTAACCGAACCTGGNNAATACCTTTCGTCCCTGGGGATGAAAGGTTTTTTAATTTAGAGCGCTATGTTAAGGAGTGTTAGTATGGCAAAAGGAAAGTATGATCACACGATTAACCTGATGAAGACCGATTTCCCCATGAGGGCCAATCTCCCCGAAAGAGAGCCGGAGATCCTGAAGCTGTGGGAGGATCTTGATATCTATCACCGAGTTCAGGAGCATAACCAGGGCCATCCCCAGTTTATCCTCCACGACGGACCTCCTTATGCCAACGGACATATTCACCTGGGGCACGCCCTGAACAAGGTCTTGAAGGATATCATAGTAAAGTTTCACACGGCAACCGGCTACGATTCTCCCTATGTTCCAGGATGGGATACCCATGGACTTCCCATTGAGCAACAGGCTATCAAGGCATTGGGTATTGACCGGCACCGTACCGATATCGTGGAGTTCCGACGGTACTGTCGGGACTACGCGCTGAAATTTATGGATATCCAGCGCCAGGAGTTCAAGCGGTTGGGCGTAAGGGGTGATTGGGATAATCCATACATGACCCTGGAGCCCGAGTTTGAGGCCACCCAGATCGGAGTGTTTGGGGAGATGGCCAAGAGGGGCTACATTTATAAAGGGCTCAAATCCGTTTACTGGTGTTGTGACTGTGAAACGGCTTTGGCTGAGGCCGAAATTGAATACGCTGAAAAACAGTCGGACTCCATTTACGTCAAGTTCCCCTTTAAAGACGCCAACGATCTTTTTTCGGTCGAGGACACTTATATAGTAATCTGGACCACCACTCCCTGGACCCTGCCCGCCAACACCGGGATCTGTCTCCATCCGGACTTTGATTATGTACTGGTGGAGGTTATCCAGGAGAAGTATGTAGTGGCTCAGGAACTGCTGGAGAAAGTGGCTCCCGAGTTCGGCTGGTCTGATTACCAGGTTAGAAACAAATTCAAAGGCCGGGAACTGGAGGAAGCTATCTGCCGACATCCCTTTATTGACCGGGATTCCATCGTCATCTGCGGGGAACATGTAACGCTCGAACAGGGCACCGGTTGTGTGCATACTGCACCCGGTCATGGTGCTGAGGACTTTGAGATCGGCAAGGTCTATGGTTTGCCGGTTATCTCGCCCCTGAACGGCAAAGGGGTATTCACTGAAGAAGGCGGCAAGTATAAGGGCCTGTTCTGTTATGATGCCAACCCGGTTATCATAAAGGACCTTACTGACACGAACATGCTGCTGGCAGTTGACCGCATTAGCCACCAGTATCCCCACTGCTGGAGATGCAAGGAACCCATTGTATTTCGGGCCACGGAACAATGGTTTGCCTCCATTGACAACTTCCGCCAGGATATACTGAAGAATATTGATCAGGTGGAGTGGATACCGGGCTGGGGAAGAGACCGGATCTACAACATGATCCATGACCGTGGAGACTGGTGCATCTCCCGCCAGCGTACCTGGGGGGTGCCGATTCCGATTTTCTACTGTGATTCCTGTGGCAAAACTATCATCAATGATGAGACCATAAGCCATCTCCAGAAGATATTTGCGAATGAAGGCAGTGAGGCCTGGTTTGCCCGGTCTGCTGCCGAACTGCTGCCGCCGGGGTTTGTCTGTCCTGATTGCCAGGGCGTGGGTTTCTCCAAAGAAACTGATACCATGGACGTCTGGTTTGACTCGGGATCAAGTCACCTGGCGGTTCTGGAAAACCGGCCAGAACTCAGGTGGCCGGCTGATCTGTACCTGGAAGGGAGTGACCAGCATCGCGGCTGGTTTAACTCTTCCCTTACCACCTCAGTCGCGGTTCGAGGTGTGGCACCATATCGCGCTGTCCTGACCCATGGCTTCCTGGTTGATGAGCAGGGACGTAAGATGTCCAAGAGCATGGGTAATGTAGTTGACCCGCTTAAGCTNNGTGGACTACCGCACCGACGTGTCAGCCTCGGATCGGATTATGAAGCAGTTGGCAGAAGCCTATCGTAAGATCCGCAATACCTGCCGTTTCATATTGGGCAACCTGTTTGATTTTGATCCCGAAAGAGACCGGGTCAATCCCGAGCAGATGAATGAACTGGACCGCTGGGCGTTGCTCAAACTGAACAAGCTGATTTTGCGGGTGACCCGGGCCTACCGCAACTACGAGTTCCACCTGGTCTATCATTCAATCCACAATTTCTGTACTGTGGATATGAGTGCGATTTACCTGGACATTATCAAAGACCGGCATTACACCAGCCACAGTCAGAGCCTGGAAAGAAGAGCCGCCCAGACCGTAATGTATGATGTGATTCAATCACTGGTCCGGATCCTGGCTCCGATTCTGGCTTTTACCAGCGAGGAGATGTGGCGCTACCTGAAGCGGGACGGCGAGCCGGAAAGTGTACAACTGGCCGGATGGCCCTCGGCAGAGGAGAGTACCCAGGATCCAGAACTGGAGGCCAAATGGGAGCGCATCTTCAAGGTGAGGGAGGTTGTGGCCAAGGCCCTGGAAGAAGCGCGCCGCAGTAAGATCATTGGCCATTCACTGGGGGCCATGGTACATCTGGCGGTCACTTCCGACTGGATTAAAGACTTGCAGTCAGTCCCTGATCTTGATAAGATCTTCATAGTTTCCGGCGTCTCTTTGGAGTCAGGAGAACCCAAAGACAGCGGTTATCTGCAGCTGGACGAGGTTCCGGGAATCTGGGTCAAGGTGGAGCAGGCCGGAGGCAGCAAGTGTGAAAGATGCTGGGTGTACGATTCCACGGTGGGCGAGGATGAAACCCACCAAACGCTGTGCAAAAGGTGTCTGGAGGTCATTAACCAAATGTAAAGTTGTTTACCGGTTACCTTCATGTTACCGGAAACAAGGGGAGGTAATGGGCCATGAATGAAGACGGGCAGAGGCTGATTATCACTGTAATCGGGCATGACCGCATTGGCATAATAGCGGCCATTTCACAGATTCTGGCGGCAGCACATATCAACATCCTGGATATCAGCCAGACCATTATGCAGGGTTTTTTTACCATGGTTATGATTGTTGATGCCAAAGAGAGTACCGTGGAAATGGCGGATTTAAGCCAGAAACTGGCGGAAAAGGGCGAGGAACTGGGACTGGTGGTTACCACCCAACACGAAGATGTTTTTCGTTATATGCACCGTATTTAAGAGCAATAATAAGTCCCGGGGTAAGAAAAGGCCATATTTTCAAGCAGGAATCGCCGTGAGGCGATTCCTTGTACTAAGGAGGGGTTGACGAATTAATCCTTCCGGTTATACTGTACTCTAAATTCTCGAAATGAGGTGGCTTTATGCCAATGACTCTGGCACCCTCCGAGATAATGGAAACTGTGAAAATGCTCCAGCTGCAAAACCTGGACATACGTACCATTACTATGGGTATAAGCCTGAGCTCTTGCCGCAGCGATAGCTTGGCAAAAACCAGACAAAAGATTTACGACACCATAACCAGCAAAGCCCAGAACCTGGTGAAAACTGGGGAGGATATCGAAAAAGAATATGGAATACCTATAATTAACAAAAGAATATCGGTTACTCCTATTGCCATTGTAGCTGATGGTTTCGAGGTCCACGAAATGGTTGAGCTCGGTTGCTGCCTCGATGAGGCTGCCCGGCAGTGTGGGGTGAATTTCATTGGCGGTTACTCCGCCCTGGTTCATAAGGGAATGACCGAAGGAGATCTGGCACTCATCAAGTCTCTGCCGCAAACCCTGGCAACCACTGAGCGAGTGTGTGCCTCAGTGAACATAGGAACTACCAAAGCGGGCATCAATATGGATGCAGTCTATTTAATGGGGCAGATCATTAAGGAGACTGCTCAATTGACAGCGGATCAGGACGGAATCGGGTGTGCCAAACTGGTGGTATTCTGCAACGCACCCGAGGATAATCCCTTCATGGCCGGAGCTTTTCATGGGGTTGGTGAACCGTCGGCCACGATAAATATTGGGATCAGCGGCCCGGGTGTGATTCTGGATGTGGTCAGCAAACTACCGGAGGCTGATCTGGGCACCGTAGCCAACGAAATTAAAAAGACTGCTTTCAAGATTACCCGTATGGGCGAGCTGGTTGGCAGGGTAGCCAGCAGCAGACTGGGGGTCCCGTTCGGTATTGTTGATCTCTCACTGGCTCCAACCCCGGCGGTGGGGGACAGTGTGGCTGGCATACTGGAGGCGATGGGGCTGGAGAGATGTGGAGCACCAGGAACCACTGCAGCTCTGGCACTGCTGAACGATGCAGTAAAAAAAGGGGGAGCCATGGCTTCCTCCTATGTGGGCGGACTTTCGGGGGCGTTTATTCCGGTTAGTGAAGATGCGGGGATGATTANNACCCTGGAAAAGCTGGAGGCCATGACCTGCGTCTGTTCGGTAGGACTGGACATGATAGCGGTTCCTGGAGATACCACGGCCAGTACGATATCAGGAATAATTGCGGATGAGGCTGCCATAGGTATGATTAACCGCAAGACCACCGCCGTGCGAATTATTCCCGCTCCCAATAAGTCTGAGGGGGAATGGGTTGAGTTTGGAGGTCTACTGGGAGGGGCACCGATTATGGCGGTGAATAAGGGTGTTTCTCACCAATTTATTGCCCGGAAGGGAAGGATTCCGGCTCCTATCCAGGCATTAAACAATTAAAGGAAGTGAAAAATGTTATCCATAGAAGACTATGATCCGGTACTCGCCATCCGTATGGCACACGAGTTCTTTGGTCGTAAGGTTTCCCAGACGTTTGTTTACTTGGTCGATGGCCTGCTGATTGATACCGGTTTACCCAGGTCAGGTGCCAGGTTGGTGGAAGTAATGGCCGATCATGAGCTTAAAATGATTGTAAACACCTACCATAGACCGGAAAATGTGGGCAACAATGCTCTCCTGCAGAGGACCTTCAGCGTTCCCATCAGGGCGCATAAAGAAGCCGTCGATAAAATTAAGTATCCACGGCAGGAAGGGATGGTAAGACGCTGGTTATGGGGCCAGCCGTTGTCTAGTAAGGTATCCAAACTAAAGAGCATAATCAGGTTCAAAGACTACTATTTCAGGGTTTTTGACACGTTCGGAATTGGCCCCGGACACATCTGTCTCTATGAACCTGACCGGGGGTGGCTTTTCAGCGGCCGGTTGCTGGCCGATCAGGAGTTAAACAACTGTCAGGACATGAGAGAATTGAGCAAGGATTTAAAACGCATGCTGTCACTTCAACCTCGGATGGTCTTTTGCGCCCGAAACGGGGTTTTGAATGATGGCTTGTCAGTAATCGAATCAAAGCTGAGGACTCTCGAAATGGGGATTCACGCTGAGACCTGGGACGATGCCTGGTCTTTGAGTCATTGAAACTAACCGTGAGACGGTATCGGTTACGATAGACCGTTTAACTTTATGTCATGTTAACCATGGGCCTTGGTATTGACTGGTCGTGATGATGGTATAATAGTTGCAAAGGCCGAGGAGGGCCTATTCGTATCCCTTTGAGAGAACACATGAGAGAAGACCAGGAACAGATAACCGCCGGACGTATCAAGTGGCTCGGTGACAAAATTGACGAACTGTCAGTCAACCTGGAAAAGATGAGACTGACCGAGTATATTGAAATGATGGAGAAACCCCGCCGACTGCTGTACATGAATTTTTTGATGGGTCTGGTACGGGGTTTCGGAATGGCTATCGGGTTTACCATACTGGCGGCTATTGTACTATGGTCTATGCAGAGACTGGTGGTCTTGAATCTGCCGTTGATTGGTGACTTTATTGCCGACATTGTTAAACTTGTCCAGGATGAGTTGCAGGTGGGAGGGCCAAATCTGGGCGGGAAGTGATATGTTGAACAGGAATGAACAGGAATTACTGCAGGAAAAGCAAAGGTTACAGAATGCTATCAAACAGAAATCAGAAGCGGCCAGGACCCCACTGAGTGAAATGACCGATGAGTTATCCCTGTATGATCAGCATTCCGGTGATTTAGGCTCAGAGACATTTGAACGGGAAAAGGACGCTGGTCTTCAGGAATTGCTGCAAGCGGAGTTAACCCAGGTAAACGATGCCCTCAACCGGCTTAAGGATGGCAGATATGGGATATGTGAGCGGTGTGGTCAGCCGATTGATCCCCGCAGGCTTACGCGCCTTCCCAGTGCCAGCCTGTGTATTTCATGCGCTCGTCGGGAACAGGATCGTTTCGTCAGACCACCGGAGGAAGAGATCCTGAATATACATGAGATTGATGCCAAAGGAGACCAATTCGAGGTTGCCGGTTACGACCTGTTTGATGAATACGGAATTGGTTCTGATAGCGTGACCGACTAAGTGATACCNNTGTACTTTTAAAGAAGAACTCAATAATCTGGGACACGAAACCTTTATTTTTGCCCCCAGTTACCGAAATTACCGGGATGAGGAAGAAAATGTGTTCCGGTTCTTCTCCGTTCCAGCGCCGAGCAACCCCAATTATACTTTGGCGGTTCCGCTCTCACCGCGGGCCAGCATGGTGGCCAAGAAGCTGAACCTTGATATCATCCATGTGCACTCGCCGTTTATTCTGGGCCAAATGGGGGCCAGGTGTTCGCGGAACCTGGGAATCCCACTGGTTTTTACCTATCACACCCTCTATGACCAGTATATACATTACGTACCTCTGGCCCAGGAGATCGCCCGGGAATGGGCCAACAAATACATCAGCCACTTCAGTAATCGTTGTAATCTGGTAATAACTCCATCAATGGACATCAAGAACCTGATCCAGAACAAGGGGATCAAAACCCCGATTGAGGTTATACCAACCGGAGTGGAGACCGGAAAGTTTGAAACGGGTGATCCCTTATGGCTCAGGAGACGTTACGATATTCCCGCCGACCGGAAAATCTGCCTGTTCGTCGGCCGCTTGACCCGGGAAAAGAACATTGACTTTTTACTCCAGGCTTTTCAGAGAGTAAAGCAGGAGTATAGCAACACCTGCCTGGTAATAATCGCCACCGGCCCACTGGAAAAGGAACTCAAGAAAATGGTANNCTTAATGAGGATGTAATCTTTGCCGGGTTCTTGTCCTCCGATAATCTGGTGGACGCCTACTGTGGGGCGGATATTTTTACCTTTGCCTCGGTTACTGAAACCCAGGGTATTGTTCTGGTGGAGGCAATGGCCGCCGGTTTGCCTCCGGTGGTGGTGAGAGCCACCGGCAGCCAGGAAATGGTTGAGCATGAAAAACAGGGGCTGGTAGTCGAATACAACCTGGACATGTTTGCCCAGCAAGTATTACGGTTGCTGCGTGATGATGAGTTAAGACATAGATTTTCCGCCCAGGCGGTTATCCGTGCGTCAGAGCTGTCATCCCGGACCATGGCCCGCAGGTTGGAGCGACAATACCAGCTGTTGATAGATGAAGGCAAAGTGAAGGGCAGCCGACATCTCTTTGAAAAATGGCGCTCCGGTTAATGACGTTCAGTATGCGGTTATTATTGCTAGTAATTTTTTAATTCACCTCTTGGCATGCTAAGTGTGGGAGGTGACTTATATGAAGAAGCGCAAAGGTGTGGGCCTGAAAGTCGCCGGGCTGGGGACCCTGGTTACGGCCCTGGGTGCGACCGTTTTTAAACGCAGCAGATTTGGTCGTGGTATCATCGGTTTCGGTCTGGCGCACATTGTTCTGGGAATGTTGGATCGTATGCGGATTCGTGGTTAGTTCCTCCTGCACCGGGGAATCCCGGTGCTTTTTGGTGTTTACCACCGCCATAAAAGGACAAAAATGAACCAAATGAATGGGTAAGAACTGCTGGGTACCGATTACCAGTAATAATGCGGGTGGGGGAGAAATAATGATAATTGATGAGGTCATTCGGGTTATAAGACCTTCCCGGGGCAGTCTGGTATACATCCTCAAAACGGAAATGGGACTGGTAATAGTAGACACCGGATCTGAAACCAGGGCAGCATCAATTCTGATTGATTATGTAAGGAACCGATTGCATGAGAACCCGGATAAGATCAGGTACATATTTTTAACCCATTGGCATGGTGATCATTCCGGGGCAGCCGCAAAAATACGTGAATTGACTGGAGCCCAGATAATATGTCACCAGGACGACTCCCGTCTTCTAACCGGAAAAACTGAGATCGATTTCTTCTGGGAAAAACCTATGCCCAGATCAGGATTGAACCCCCTCATGCAGCTGGTATGCGCAGCTGGATATCGATTGATGAAGGCCAATACGGATTCCCTGCAACCTGACCTGCTGGTCGAAGAGGGAGCAACTCCTTTCGGTGAAGAGTGGAGGGTTATCCACCTCCCGGGTCACACTCCTGGTAGTTGTGGGCTATGGTCGTCCCGCCGCCGAATACTGTTTGCCGGAGATACTATGTTATGTGCGGGGAAGAGGATCATTCCTCCAGTCCCCTTTCTGATTCAGGATACTGAAAAGCTATACGAATCCTGGTGCAAACTGAACCGACTGGGTGAAATCAATTGGATTTTGCCCGGTCATTTCAGTCCGATGCGTTGGAATCAAAGACTTCGGATCTTACCTGTCGTGGAAAAATATGGCTTACACAGAAAGGATGATAAAGATCGACCGTAGACTGAGGATAACTGTATTACTATTCTTCTGGGTTTTCATTGCGGTTATCCCTGGTTGTACCAACATTCGCGAAGTGGAGACTCTGTCTCCTACCGGGCAACCAACCTCGTTTATTGGTGAGGAAGAAGCCCTGCAGGCAGTTGCCAATACTCATGAGGTGACCAGTTTTCGAAGATCAACCGCGACTCCCTGTCTGATTCAAGTAGAACAACACCCTACCACCAAGGATCCGGTCTATATCATCAGAGTGGTTGAGGACCAGCAGGATCATCTGGTCTTGTATGATCGCTACCGTGTGGACGCGTACAGCGGCCGCATAATCGAATAGCCGCAATCAACGGGGATCAACGATTAGCCGGTCCGACTGACTGTGATATAATAGGTATTATTTTTTCAGGAGCTTTGAATATGCGTTTTTTGGGTTTGTATATGGGCATAGTTGGGCTGGATCAGTTGATCAAGTACTGGGTCCGGCAGTCTTTACCTTTGAATGAATCATTTCCGGTTATTGAACCATTCCTCTATTGGACCTATGTCCGGAATGAGGGTGCGGCCTTTGGCTTTTTTCAGGGCATGAACTGGATTCTGGTATTATGTGCCGTGATAGTTGTCGGCGGTGCCCTGGCGTATACACTGGCACATCGCCCCCAGACGAACGTAGTTATGGCCCTGGCCCTGATAGCGGGTGGGGCAACCGGAAATCTGATTGACCGCCTCATATTTGGTGGGGTGACAGATTATATTGACGTCAGAATCTGGCCGGTTTTTAATCTGGCTGATATGTCCATCGTTGCCGGTTCACTGCTGATAATCATCTGCGTTGGATTCGGCAGTCAAGAGGAGGAAGGAAGGGCTTGGAAACACTGACCCTGGTGGTGGGAGCAGAACACGAGGGAAAAAGACTGGACCAGTATATCAGTCAGGAGGTTGACCGGCTTTCNNGGCAGCTGATCTTATCAGGAGTGGCGAAATCAGCGTTGACGGTCGAAAGGTCAAAGCCAGTCACCGCATCAAAGAGGGTGACCTGATTACAGTGCATATTCCACCTCCTCAGGAGGTGCAGCTTATACCTCAGGATATACCGCTGCAGGTGGTATATGAGGATCATGATCTCGTAATTATCGATAAGCCTCAGGGAATGGTGGTTCATCCGGCTCATGGAAACTGGGACCAGACCCTGGTCAATGCCCTGCTATATCAGGTTCAGGACCTCTCCGGCATAAATGGCGAACTGCGGCCAGGAATTGTCCACCGTTTGGACAAGGATACCTCTGGACTTATGGTGGTCGCAAAGAACGACCACAGTCACCGGCATCTGGCAGATCAGATTAAAACCCACAGTTTTACCCGGGAATATATGGCCCTGGTTCATGGCCAGGTCCGTGAAAACCAGGGGAGGATTGAAGCCCCGATTGGACGGGATCCCAGGGACCGCAAGAAAATGGCGGTGGTGGCCGGAGGCAGACCATCCATCACCAATTACCGGGTAATCGAAAGGTTTGTAGATTACACCCTGGTACGGTGTCGTTTGGAGACCGGGAGAACCCACCAGATAAGAGTCCACATGGCCTATCTGGATCACCCGGTGGTGGGTGATCCTTTGTATGGGCCGCGCAAGAATGCCTGGGGGCTTGACAAGCAGGTCTTGCACGCCAGCCTGCTGGCTATTACCCATCCGACCACCGGTGAATTGATGACCTTCGAGTCACCGTTGCCCGAATACTTCCATGACATTCTGGAAAACCTGACCGCTGTATATTGACAACCCCAGTATAAGCAATACTGGTTTTCCAAAGTATAAACATCAAAGCCAGGATATTTGTTTGACTTCATATGATCGGTGATATAAAATTCACTCAGATAACCTTTAAGTTGGTCCTGTGAGGTCGACAAGGTGGTAAGCGGACAATGCGGTCTACCTTGTGTTTGCATGGTAGGCCTTTGTTATTGTAAGGGGGTTCTCGTACGTGGGCTTTATCGAAAAGAACAAGATCATGGATGAGACGGCTATGCGCCGAGCCATAACCAGGATTGCCCATGAAGTGATCGAGAGAAACAAAGGGGTTAAAGATCTGGCAGTGGTAGGTATCAGACGCCGGGGAGGTCCACTGGCCGAGAGACTGGCGGCTAAAATCGAAGAGATAGAAGGGGTTGTTATCCCGGTGGGGATTCTTGACATCACCCTTTACCGAGATGACCTGACTGCTCTGGGACCCCAGCCCCTGGTGCACCGAACTGAAGTTGGATTCGATATTAATGGAAAGACAGTGGTTTTGGTAGATGATGTTCTCTATACTGGCAGAACCGTCAGGGCGGCCCTGGATGCACTTATGGACCTGGGACGATCGCGATGTATACAGTTGGCGGTTCTGGTGGACCGGGGACACCGGGAACTGCCGATCAAGGCGGACTTCGTGGGGAAGAATGTCCCCACCTCCAGTAGAGAGACCATTTCCGTCAGGGTTGCCGAAATCGATGGCATAGACGAGGTGGTTATCGAAGAAAGAACATAGGGTAGTTTCCCTTTAAGACAGTCCCGAGAGGCTGGTAAGGGAGAGTCCACCACCAAGACTTCCGAGCCTTACCAGCCTGAACAGCGGGTGAGGCTTTTTTTGTGGGAAAAATCATGCGGAAATTTGTTTGCAATGTTCCGGTTCGACACACAGTAACTAATACAAGGGGTTGATTAAATGGTATTTAAACATCGTAAAGACCTTCTCGGCCTGGCAGATCTGAGCCGCAGCGACATCGATACTATTTTGAATACTGCGGTTCCCATGAAGGATGTACTGATGCGCGACATCAAGAAGGTACCCACCTTGAGGGGTAAAGTGGTTTGTACGGTGTTTTATGAAAACAGCACCAGAACCCGGACCTCATTTGAACTGGCAGGCAAATACCTGAGTGCTGATACGGTCAACCTGGCGGTATCTACCAGCAGTGTACAGAAGGGTGAAAGTCTCAAGGATACCATCAAAACCATTGAGGTGATGGGGACCGATGTGATGATCATCAGGCACGCGATGAGCGGAACCCCCCACTATGTGGCCCGGAATACCCGCATGCGGGTGATAAACGCCGGTGACGGTGCCCATGAACATCCCACCCAGGGCCTCCTCGATATGTATTCGATCCGTGACAAGAAAGGAACCCTGGAAGGGTTGAAAGTCGCCATTCTGGGGGATGTTGAACACAGCCGGGTGGCTCGCTCCAATATCATTGGACTGAGCAAATACGGCTGCGAAATCCGGGTGGTGGGCCCGGCAACCCTGCTTCCGGCTGAAATTGAGGCTCTGGGAGTAAAAAAATACTACGATATAGAGGAAGCCCTTGATGGTGTGGATGTGATAAATGTTCTGCGGCTGCAGCTGGAACGTCAGAAGAAGGGCTTGTTTCCCAGTATTGCCGAGTATTCGGGCCGGTTTGGACTAACCCGTAAACGGTTGTCCCTGGCTGCAAAAGATGTCCTGGTGCTGCATCCCGGACCGATGAATCGGGGCGTGGAAATCGCCGGGGATGTGGCTGACAGTTCCGTGTCGGTTATTAATGAGCAGGTCACCAATGGAGTTGCAGTACGAATGGCCTTGCTATATCTGATGATGGGAGGTGCCAACTGATGACCTTGATAATAAAAGGTGGCCGTATTATAGATCCTGCCAATCAGGTTGATATGACAGGTGACATCTTGATAGAAGATGGTCTGATTAAAGAGGTTTCCCGAGCGATTGAAATCAATAATGCCGAAGTCCTCAATGCTGAAGGCATGATTGTCTGTCCGGGCTTCATCGATATGCATGTTCATTTGCGTGAACCCGGGCTGGAGTATAAAGAGACCATTGCCAGTGGTGTACGGGCCGCCGCGGTAGGCGGTTTTACCACCATCTGCTGTATGCCGAACACTGACCCGGTTTGTGACAACCGGGCGGTGGCTGCTTTTATCGTTGATACAGCCCGGAGACAGGGACTGGTTAATGTTCATCCCATCGGCTGTATAACCAAGGGACAGAAGGGTCAGGAGATTACGGAAATGGCGGCCCTGGTGGATGCCGGTTGTGTGGGGATTTCGGACGACGGGAAGTCGGTAATGAATGCCGAGGTTATGCGGCGGGCCCTGGAGTACGCTTTGATGTTCGACCTGCCGGTGATCTCCCACAGTGAGGATATGAACCTCTCCGAAGGCGGGCAGATGCATGAAGGGTATTACTCCACCCTGTATGGCTTAAAAGGGATTCCGGCGGCGGCCGAAGAGATCATGGTGGCCCGGGATATAATGCTCAGCAGTATGACCGGTTCCCGACTCCATATTGCCCATATCAGCACCAGGGGCAGTCTGGAACTGATTCGTGCGGCCAAGGAATCCGGGTTGCGGGTTTCCTGTGAGGTAACCCCCCATCACCTTACCCTGACTGACCAGGAGTTAGGCACCTATGACGCTGATTACAAGGTGAACCCCCCGCTTCGCTCTCAGGAGCACGTTAAGGCTTTGATAGCCGGACTCGGTGATGGTACGATAGATTGTCTGGCTACGGATCATGCACCCCACGAGATTGAGGTCAAGGATTGCGAATTCAATCTGGCCTCCTTCGGAATATCAGGACTGGAAACTGCGGTTCCGGTAGTCTTTTCTTACCTGATTAACAGCAACCAGGTAGATGTAAGTACCATCGTGAAGGCCTGGACCGTGGGGCCGGCGAAGATACTTGGATTGGACCGGGGCACACTGACTCCGGGCAAGGTTGCTGATGTAACCATAATTGACCCGGGGGCGAGCCAGGAGGTGGATCCCGGGCGGTTTCAATCCAAGGGCAAGAATAACCCCTATAAAGGACGAGTCTTAAAAGGATGGCCGTATGCGACCCTGGTGGGGGGCAAAGTTGTCGCGCAAAAGGGAAACATAATAGAGTAAGTTTTCGCCACGAGAATATACCGGTTTCGGACTCATCCTGGGAGAATTGACAGCTCTGGCCCTGGAAGACCCGGTAAATACAAGAAAGATGCCTGTACAGGTTCGAATCCTATCCCTGAGCGATCATTACGGACCTTAATCACTGAAATACGGAACCAGGCAGGACAAAACCCGGCTGGTGGTGAATACACTAATCTGAGATGATGAGTTGGAATCAATCCCCTCCAACCAAGGAATTACGGGATAACCAAATTACGGAGGTATCTTATGCCCTCAGTTGAAAAAGCTCTGGTGATAAGGCACCGCGAGATTGCACCTTATTACTATGAACTTGAATTTATTTCCCCCAGTATTGCCCGGGAGGTCCTGCCCGGACAATTTGTAAACGTAAGGATATCAAACAGCCTCGATCCCCTCCTGAGAAGGCCGTTCAGTATTTATGATGTTGACAAAAAACTCGGCAGCATTACGGTTTTTTATAAGGTTGTCGGCCGGGGTACTGAACTGCTGTCTCAAATGCCGATTCAGAAACGACTGGACGTTATGGGACCACTTGGTAAACCATTTTCAATCCCCCAGCACATCAGTAACGCCTATCTTATTGGCGGAGGGGTGGGTATTGCCCCCCTGGTATACCTGGCACGGGTACTGACTGCCCACAACATAAAGATAAAGGTGTTAATGGGAGCTTCCACCTCAGGATTCCTTTCCGGCAAAGACATGTTTGGCCGGTTGGGAGTTGATTACCTGGTCAGTACCGATGACGGAAGCGAGGGTTTGAAAGGAAGGGTAACCGATCTTTTCGAACAGCAGCTCTCGATTACCGATTGTGATTATATCTATGCCTGCGGACCAGAACCGATGCTTTCCCGGATAACCCATCTGGCCCTCAATAATGGTATTGAAGGTGAGATATCACTGGAGGGTCACATGGCCTGTGGGGTTGGAGCCTGTCTGGGTTGCGCCCACCAGGTAAAAGTCGGGGAAAGCCATCGCTATGCCAAAATCTGCAGTGAAGGCCCGGTGTTTAAGATTGGTGAGGTGTTATTCCACACCCGGAATGAGGGGTGAACAACAACGGAAAAGAAAGCTCGAAAAAAAAGCCGGATTGTACTAGATCTTGAAGTTAACCTGGGAGGAATGGCCCTAAAGAATCCGATAACGGTGGCATCAGGAACCTTTGGCTATGGGATGGAGTATGAACCGTTTGTAGATGTTGCTTCACTGGGTGCAGTAATCGTTAAAGGTACCACCCTGGAGCCACGAGCAGGAAATCCANNACCTCCCCGGATATTCGAAACCCCATCTGGCATGTTGAATGCCATTGGCCTTGAGAATCCTGGTGTTGAGGCTTTTGTCACCCACCATCTCCCGGTGCTCCTCAGCCGGAATGCGACCGTGATTGTGAACATTGCGGGCAACACCGTGGAGGAGTACGCGGAGTTGGCCAGAATCCTTGATGGTCAAACCGGGATAACCGGCATCGAAATCAACATATCCTGTCCCAATGTCAAAAAAGGCGGACTCCAATTTGGGACGGATCCCGGAATGGTACAGGAGGTGGTGTCCGCCGTCAAGTCACAGACATCACTGCCCGTCATGGCCAAACTTTCTCCCAATGTCACAGATATAGTTGCCATAGCCAGGGCCGCCGAACGTGGTGGAGCCGACTGCCTGTCGCTGATCAACACCCTTCTGGGTATGGCTATCGATATTGAACAGCGTAAACCCTTGCTGGCCAATACCTTTGGCGGTCTTTCCGGACCGGCTATCAAACCGGTCGCCCTGCGCATGGNNCAGAGGTAGCCCTCCCGATTATGGGCCTGGGTGGTATTATGTGTACCCGTGATGTCATTGAGTTTCTGATGGCAGGGGCGACCGCAGTGTCCATCGGAACGGCCAACTTTGTAAACCCCCTGGTGACCAGGGAAATCCTCAAAGGGCTCAGAGAGTATATGGAACAGCGACAGATAACTAGCATCAAAGAATTGATTGGCACCGCCCTGCCCCAGGGATTGGCAGGGAAGGGTAATCGTTAGTTAACATAATAACAAGCCTAAGGGCATAATGCAGTGGAGGTAGATTAATG
>DCTH01000156.1:0-26561 GCA_002329495.1 Syntrophothermus sp. UBA1445
CATCCTGCATATCTCTGTAGTGCTGCTCCAGTATCTTGCAGGTCTGTACAAACTGTTCATATATGTCCGGCAGTTCCTCCTGCAGCTTGCTTATTGGTGACGGAGTGCGAATGCCCGCTACCACGTCTTCCCCTTGAGCATTTACCAGGAATTCGCCATATAGCTGGTGCTCACCGGTTGATGGGTTTCTGGTGAAGGCCACCCCGGTACCGGAGTCTGTACCCATGTTACCGAAGGCCATGGACTGAATATTGACTGCGGTCCCCAGATCATCGGAGATCTTATTGGCTTTGCGGTAAACCTTGGCCCGTGGGGTATTCCAGCTCTGAAATACCGCAGTAATCGCCATTTCCAATTGTTGCTGCGCATCCTGCGGGAACTCACGGTTGGTGGCCCGGGTCACAATTTCCTTGTATTCTTTGATAATATCCAGGAGTTTGTCCTCGGGAATCTCATAGTCAAACTGGAGATTCAAACGTTTCTTGTAGCGTTCCATAACCGAGTCAAACATCCCGTGTTCCACATCCAGAACCACATTGCTGAACATTTGAATAAAACGACGGTAGCAGTCGCGGGCAAACCGGTTNNGTTATTACCAGTCAGTTTGGCCAGGCCTTCGACCGTATCGTCGTTTAATCCCAGATTGAGAATGGTGTCCATCATACCAGGCATGGAAATAGCCGCTCCGGACCTTACCGAAACCAGCAACGGATTCTCCCGGTCACCGAATTTCTTGCCGGTTCTTTCCTCTATCTTCTTCAACGCCGCCAGGGCCTCATCCAGAAGTCCCGCGGGCAGTTGGTTGCCATTTCGATAATAATCGTTACAGGCCTCGGTGCTGATGGTAAACCCCGGCGGAACCGGCAGACCAATTCGGGTCATCTCCGCCAGATTGGCGCCTTTGCCCCCCAGCAATTCTTTCCTCTGTCCTCCACCACCTTCATCAAACAGGAAAACGAATTTCTTAGACATGACTAAACCCCCTATAGTATATTTCTAATATTTTGCTGGATGTCTCTTCAACTGCCCGGTTAGTAACGTCTATTATGGGACAGCCCAATCTGCGCATGATTCGGTGAGCGAATTCCATCTCCTGAAGAATTCTATTCTCATTGGCATAATTGGCATCCGCCATCAATCCGAGGCTTTTCAACCTTTCTTTGCGTATGGATAATAGTTGCTGGGGATCTATGGTCAGTCCGATAAGCCTCCCCTTTTCCACCTGGAACAACTCCTCGGGGGGGGCTACTTCTGGTACGAGAGGCACGTTGGCTACTTTGATCCGCTTATGTGCCAGATACATCGAAAGCGGGGTTTTGGAGGTCCGTGATACCCCAACCAACACAATATCAGCCAACATAATACCGCGCGGATTCTTGCCATCATCGTATCTGACCGCAAACTCGATCGCTTCAACCCGACGGAAATAGATCTCATCAACCTTACGCAAGATCCCGGGCTCACGGTGGGGCGTCAGTCCGGTTGATCGTTCAACCGCCTCCATAATTGGTGACAGTATATCAACGGTAATAATACCGGCTGAAGCCGCTTTTTGCATCAGGTATTCTTTAAGCTCCGGCAGCACCAAGGTAAAAGCGATCATTGCCTTGGCCTCAGTTGCCTGTTCCAAAACCCTGTCTATAGTATCTGTATCACCAACATTGGGTATCCTTCTAATCTCGATTTTACCCGAGTCAAATTGGCTGGTCGCCGCTTTTACCACCATCTCGGCGGTTTCTCCAATCGAATCGGAGATTATGTAAACACCAGGAACACCTGTGGCCAAGATTTTAAACCTCCTTGTTGTTCTTGTAAGCGAGGTCCAGAAATAGTCTTGCGATATTGGTTTTGGTGATGCGGCCTACTACCTCAAGTCTCTCCTCGCCCCGGTCGCCGTTGAATACCTTCACCACTGGAAGGCTATCGATCTCATGAGCCACAATTTTTTTGGTGGCGTCAACCACCTTATCATCCAGGGTACAGGTTATGACATTAGGCATTCGAGTCATGATAACGCTGACCGGGACCTTGAATAAATCAGTATGTCCCAGAGTAGTTTTCAAAAAATCCTTGCGTGAAACCACTCCTGTCAGATAGTTTTCCTTGTCCACTACATAGATGGACCCTGCATCTTCGGTAAAAAGGGTAACGATGCCATCGTAGATACTGGAAGTCTCTGGGACCACTACCGGCATGGATTTCACATCTTTTACGCGATATTGATTAAGAATACGGCGAATGGCATTGTGGAAGCCTTCACTCTTAAAGGTGTAGCCAACCCGTGGCTTAGCTTCCAAATACCCCGACATGGTTAGAATAGCCAGATCAGGACGTAAAGCTGCTCGAGTGACGTCCAGGATTTCAGCAATCTTTTCTCCGGTAATCGGCCCATTTTTTCTTACAATCTCGATTATCCGTTCCTGTCTCTGGTTCAGGTCGAACATAGTCCCACCTCAATATGCTATACTTTTTACCCGAAAAGCGATTAATTATATATACTATATAGATTAAGTAATCACTCTGCTTCTGTCAAAGGTATTTCAGACGACCAGTCTGGAAAAGTCCGCAAAGGCCAGGAATAACTGCACTACCTGCTTTAGCAGTGCCAGACGGTTTTCCCGAATCTGCTCATCTTCGACCATAACCATTATCCGGGCAAAAAAGGCATCCAGCGATGGCCTCATTGCCGCCAGCTTATGACAATAACAGGAGTACTCACCCTGAGCGAGATAACTTCCCAATTCACGGGTCAACCGGGTGGTTACCTCAAACAACTCCCGTTCTGCCGAATCCTCAAACAACTCTGGCATAACCTTACTGGCCCCACCCTTGCGTGAGAGATTGAAAGGACGGTTGAAAGCCACCATCAGGTCTTCAAAGTAGGGCTGTTCCTTTATCTCAGCCAGGGCCCTAGCTCTCTCACTGATCACCAGCAGCTGCGGCGTATTACCGTTCATAACCGCATCCAGAACGTCATAGGATATCCCCTCATCCTGCAACACCCCCCGAAGTCTCAGCAGGATGAAGTCCATAACCGCATTTACGGTCTCCTCCTCGGTTAGGTCCAGACTGACCGCAAATCCACGACACGTTGCCCTGATAACCTTATCCAAATCCAGTTTCAGGTCAGAACCCAGAATTATGGCCACAATCCCCAGGGCCTGACGCCGCAGGGCGTAGGGATCCTGAGACCCGGTGGGTTTTACCCCGATGGCAAAGTTTCCTACCAGGTTATCGAACTTCTCAGCCAGAGAAAGGGCTGTCCCTGCCGGGGAAACCGGCAGATCGTCTCCTGCAAAGCGGGGGAGGTAGTGTTCGAATATAGCCTCCGCCACCATGGGGTCCTCGCCATCAAGAAGGGCATAGTTGCGTCCCATAATCCCCTGAAGCTCAGGAAACTCATAAACCATACTGGTTTCCAGGTCGGCCTTGCACAACAGCGCAGCGCGCTCCGTAATCTCAATATGTTCGAACCCAAGCTCCCGGGCAATAAATGTCGATAATCGCTGCAAACGCTCTGTCTTCTCCCAGATGGTTCCCAGCCGTGCCTGGTAAATGACATTTTTAAGCAGGTTAACCTTGCTTTCCAGAGGTTCTTTGGTGTCCTCGCGGTAAAAGAAATAGGCATCATCAAGTCGTGCCTTTAATACCCGCTGATTACCCTCGGCCACCATCTGAATATTATCAGTAGTACCGTTTCGTACCCCTACAAACATCGGCATTAGTTTCCCCTGGTCATCAACTACCGGAAAATACCGCTGGTGTTCCTTCATGCTGGTTACCAGGACCTCTGAAGGTATGCTGAGATAATCGGCCGAAAAGGTTCCGGCAAATGCAGTGGGGTATTCCACCAGGAAGGTTACCTCTTCCAGTAGATCATCATCCCTGACTACCCTGCCTCCATGATCACCAGCCACTCTCTCAACCTGCTCCCAAATCCAGTCACGGCGTTCCCGTACATCGACCAAAACGTAAGCATCACGCAGCTTGTGGATATATTCATCAATTCCGCTGACCTTGATTGCGCCCGGGTGCAGAAAACGATGACCGTAAGTAACATCACCTNNCTCAATCTCAATAGGAACAACTTCACTGCCGAACAAAGCCAGTATCCAGCGAATGGGCCTGATGAACCTGGTTTCTGAGTACCCCCAGCGCATGGAACGGGGAAACGGCAATCCGGTTATAATCTTGCTCAGTACCTCTGGCAGCACTTTAAGGGTAGGTTGGCCGGATTCCTTTATTGATGCAAATACGTAGGTATGTCCCCCTACTTCACGCGTGATCAGATCATCCACAGTAATCCCCTGGCTGCGGATAAAACCTTGAACCGCCTTGCTGGGCTTACCATCAGAATCAAAGGCTTTCTCTGCTTTGGGACCTCTCACCTCGCGCACGGATTCCTCCTGCTGCTCTGAAAGTCCCTCTACCATAAGGGTCAAGCGCCGGGGTGTACTCCCAATACGCAGGTTATTAAAGGATAACCGGGCGGCATTAAGCTCTGATTGTGCCAGGCTCCGGAATTCATCGAGAGCACCAGGCAGGAGCAAAGCCGGCATTTCTTCAGTACCTATCTCTAACAGCAGTTCCCTAGTCATTAGTCTTCACTCCTCTGTCAAGTCCTAGTGCTTCTCTCCGCGATACGTCTTTAAGCAGCGGGTACCCCAGCCGTTCGCGCTGTGCCAGGTACTCCTTGGCCGCAGCCCGGGCCAGGTTGCGAATCCTGCCGATATAGGCAGTACGCTCGGTTACACTTATTGCTCCCCGTGCATCAAGGAGATTAAACAGGTGAGAACACTTCAGTACATAATCATAAGCCGGTTGGACCAGGGCCTTATCCAAAACCCGCAAGGCCTCCTGCTCGCTCAGTTTGAACATGGTCAAGAGGGTTTCAACGTCAGCAATCGTGAAATTGTAGTGTGAGTAATCGACCTCTCCTTGATGGTGAACATCACCGTAGGTTATACCATCAATCCACTCGATGTCGTATACACTTTCCTTGTTTTGTATATACATGGCCAGTCTTTCAATACCATAAGTAATCTCTGCACAGACCGGATAACAGTCAAATCCTNNCGAGGCCGTAGGTGATCTCGACGGAGACGGGCGACAGGTCGAGCCCACCCGCCTGCTGGAAGTAGGTGAACTGGGTCACCTCCATACCGTCCAGCCATACCTCCCAACCTAAACCCCAGGCCCCGAGAGTAGGAGACTCCCAGTTGTCCTCCACCAGCCGTATGTCGTGTTTCTCAGGCTCAATCCCCAATTGACGCAGACTGTCAAGGTACAGTTCCAACACATTATCCGGGGAAGGCTTCAGAATCACCTGGTACTGGTAGTAGTGCTGCAGACGGTTGGGGTTTTCCCCATAACGGCCGTCAGTGGGGCGTCGTGACGGTTCCACGTAGGCCACATTCCAGGGCTCAGGCCCCAGAGCGCGTAAAAAGGTAGCCGGATTCATGGTTCCTGCACCCTTTTCAACATCATAGGGCTGCTGAATGATACATCCTTTATCTCCCCAGTACTTTTCCAGGGTTAAGATAACCTCTTGAAATGTTAATGCCAATTTAATTCCTCCCAAATAAGAATAAGCCCGTTCCCCTGGCAGGGACGAGCTTGGCCCGCGGTTCCACCCTGATTGGCGTAATGCCCTCTCAAAAAACCGGGTTTTACTTGCCGGTTACGGCTTTCCTCCCGCTGCTCCAGAGTGCCTTTCAGCCTGGTTCCCCTGCCCGGTTTCCACCTCCCCCGGCTCTCTGTAAGAAGATTCCACACCTACTCGCTCTTTCATCACAGGTATGTAAATTTAGTTAAAGTTTAGCAACCACGGAGTTCCATTGTCAATTGTCGGTGACATGATGCATGATTCATTCATCAGGTTACCGGAC
Organism: Syntrophothermus sp. UBA1445; assembly: GCA_002329495.1. Taxonomy (GTDB): domain Bacteria; phylum Bacillota; class Syntrophomonadia; order Syntrophomonadales; family DTU052; genus DTU052. Next base: position 5,889 of record DCTH01000156.1, read on the forward strand.
ACCTTTCAACGTCCGCATGACACTCTTCAGGTTCAGCTTTCTTTCCAGGTAGAATTCCAGGTAATCCTCCAGAACCTTCTCCGTCTGCTCCAATACTGAAGGGTTTAAGCGCAGCCGGGGAAGTATAGACAGGCCACTATGCTGCAGGGTCCGTAAAACCGCCAGGGTAGCAGGAAGTATACGTACGGCACTGCTTTCGGTGGCACAACTATTACAGACGGCACCTCCGCTCGCCCGGCTGAAATAGATCAGGTCGTCGGCCTTATGGCAGTTGCTGCACCGGTCGAGTACCGGGGCAAAACCTACGGCACCCAGCAGCTTCATCTCATAAAAACGCAAACTTACTGAGGATACCGGGTTATTCTCGATATAACGCAGGACCTGGAGCGTGAGATTCAGCAATGCCGGGTTGGGATCGCGTTCAACGGTACTCTTGTCCAGGAGTTCCAGGACGTATAAAGCCTGTAGGGTTTTATCCAGGTCCTCACGGATGTTGCCAAAGAACTCGCCTAGCCGGCCCTGGGTGATAAGATGCATTTCACCGGTACGGGTTAGAAAAAACTGAGAGTAGCAAAAAGGCTGCACCAACCCGCGCAGGGTGCTTTGGGGCTTTTTTACCCCCTTTGCCACCACTGATATTTTGCCCAACTCTCGGGAAAAAAGAGTCAGGATCTGGTCTGTTTCTCTCAAGTCAAATGACTTAAGTACCAGGGCATCGGTGCGCTGATACATCTCACACCCCCCGAAAAATAACTCCCATCACATCTACAGGTTCATTAACGATGATGACCTGTAATCCCGATCTCCGCAGGCCGGTTACAAATTTCCGGGCCATATTGGGGTTTACTGAATTATAGTTGAACGCTATATAAATCCTTTTTGCTTCTACGCCCCCTGAGTCCAGCCATTCCGGGTTCAGGCTATCTATATGGCTCACAAACCAAAAAAACGCTCCCTTGCGTACAGTGCAACGGGATCCCAGAATCTTTCCCTCATAACCAGGAACCGGTTCCCCCAGGGGAATCTGCGTCAGGGCTTTAACCGCAATCCGGTTCATAGAAGCAGGGGTCTTCACCAGGCCCCAGCGAGGTACGGCGACTACTGGACAACCAATCTCTTCTCGCCTTAATATCGTGAGCAGTTCCTCGATCTTCATGGCATCCCGTGTATGACCATGAGCAACATAACCCCTAGTCACAGGAACTATAAGCAGATCCGGCTTAAGGCCCAACGTAGGCAGGTGATGCCCTCCATCGAAGATAACCACCCGTAACGCCTTGGAGGTCAGGTTTTTCAGTCCGGTCAGACCATCTTCCGTAGTATGCCAGGCATCCATCCCGGAACTCTCAACGACCATATTTACGTCTTTGGCCAAACAATCATCAATTACTTGCGAATACCCGGAGGCATCCGGCGTCACTGCAACTACAGCAAATGTTCCCGGCTCTCCTTCATAATCCGGAAGCTCTCGCCAGCTTAAGCCCGCCCAGTCCCCGGCTGATATCTGCTCCACGTCATCCTCGGTCACAAAGTCACTTCGTATGGTTCCTGGATGAATTACCTCCAAGTGCACCATTGAGGAAACCACCGTACCATACAGGTTTACTGTCTCCGCCAACACCGGATTTTTATAGGAAATGAAGCCTTGAGTAATCAATGCTACGGTGGCAGCCAAGACCGTTAATGTCAGCAAAATAATCCTCATCATAAACCTAGTTATACAGTACGGTCAGGGATTCTATTCCCGGGAGGTAAAGATTTCAGGATTAACTGTTGACTCCCCTGCCAAGCCCGGTGACAAATACTTCAGGAAATCAAACCTGGGAATTTATACTCCGCCAGGAATCACAATTTTATTAAATTCCGTGCATTGCTTACTCCCAAGCGGTTAGCCCCAGCCTCAATCAACTGGAGTGCAAACTGGTGGTCTCTGATTCCCCCGGAGGCCTTTATCTTTACATCATCACCGATAAACTCCCGGATCAAATGTACATCCTCCAGACTGGCACCTCTGGTGCTGAAACCGGTCGAGGTCTTGACGTAGTCAGCACCCGTATCCCGGGCCATAATGCACACCTGTCTTAGCTCACCCCTGGTAAGCAGAGCGGTTTCCACAATAACTTTGAGAACCCCCCCCGCATCCTCCACCTGGCGGGAAGCAAGGCGCATCTCTTCTTCTACCACATCCCAATCCTGATCCTTAATAGCTCCAATGTTAACCACCATATCAACCTCCCGGGCACCAATTCCTAAGGCCCGTGCAATTTCGCGGGCTTTGTCCTCAGGACTCACCGCCCCCAGCGGGAAAGCCACAACGGTACATGGTGCCACGGGCGACCCCAATAAATGGGAGACCGCAATTTCCAGTCTTACCGGGTTGACACAAACAGCCGCGAAACCTGATTCACGGGCTTCGCGGCAAAGGTTCACTATTTCCTCCCGGGTGGCATCCGCTCTCAACAGAGTAGAATCAATAACCGACGCAAGATTCAAAGCAGTAACCCCCTAATACTTGTACCCCAGATTCTTCAGTTGGGCTTCACTATTCCTCCAGTCCTTTTTAACCTTGACCCACAGTTCGAGGTACACCTGACTTCCCAGGAGGTTCTCGATATCACGGCGGGCCATTTCCCCGATCTTCTTTAGCATCGACCCGTTCTTACCAATGATTATTCCTTTTTGAGAATCCCTTTCCGTATAGATGGCAGCCCGCACATAGATCAGATTGGGGCGAGCTTCAAACTCTTCTATCTCCACCGCCAGGGAATGAGGCACCTCCTCCCTGGTCAAGTACAAGGCCTTCTCTCTTATATACTCAGCGACGATAAAACGCTCCGGTTGATCAGTATACTCATCCTCCGGATAATACAGGGGACCTTCTGGCAGGTAGTTGAACAATGAATCCATCAACCGGTCAAGGTTGCCCTTCTTAGCCGCTGAAACGGGTATCACTTCCGCAAAATTCATCTTGGTGGCCATAAGCTGGATCAACTCCACCACCTGGGCCTCCTCAACCAGGTCAATCTTGTTAGGAACCAGAAAAACAGGCGTTTCAATGTCGATCAGCTTGTTTATAATATAATCCTCCCCTGAACCGGGGGAGACCGAGGCATCCACCACATACAGAATAAGGTCCACTTCTCGCAGAGCACGGGAAGTTATATCCACCATATACTCTCCCAGCCGGTGTTTCGGCTTGTGGACACCCGGAGTATCGATAAAAATGGCCTGTCCCCGTTTACCGGTATAAATCCCCTGTATCCGATTACGGGTTGTCTGTGGTTTATCTGAAACAATAGCGACCTTTTGACCAATTATGCTGTTAAGTAGAGTGGACTTACCCACATTGGGGCGCCCAACTATGCTGACAAACCCGGATCTGGTCTCCATTTAATCCTCCCTCTGCCGCAGAGAAAAACCCTGGGGGAGCAATTCTTCCAGGTCATATTGTATCATCATACCAGAATCGCTGGCGCAAATCACGACCAGGTGGGGTGCAAATTCAGCCAAGACCTGCCGGCAGGCTCCACAAGGGGTAATTATCTCCTCACCACCGGTTATCAGCAATCGTGAGAACTGCTGACTTCCTTCCGATATGGCCTTGGTGACAGCTACCCGCTCAGCACAAATAGTCAGGCCATATGATGCATTCTCCACATTGCACCCCGTAAAAACCTTTCCCCTGGTATCTACCAGGGCAGCCCCCACTTTGAATCCGGAATAGGGCGCGTAAGCACGTCTCCTCGCTTCCTGTGCCAACCCTAACAAATCAAAATCCGTCATCGGGAAAATCCCTCCAACCAGTGTATTATCCGGGGGCCAAAGACCATTATCCCGACGAACACTGCACCTATGGCGGTCACCAGCACCGCACCGGCACTCAAGTTCTTCGCCCGACCGGCCCTAACGTCATACTGTGGGCTTACAATGTCAATTGTCTCCTCCAAGGAGCTGTTAAGTATCTCAGCCGCCCAGACTGCGGTGATAGATAGGATAATCAAAGACCATTCCATCCGGTTCAGTCCAAAGAACAGTCCAGCACTTATCACCACAAGGGCAGCAACCAGGTGTATCTTCATATTGCGCTGAGTGACCAGGGCATAAACTATACCGCTGGCCGCATAGTGCAGGCTATCTCGAAAACTCCCGGACTTCACCTGAGAAGACCCAGGCCTTCCATAAGCTTGTCTTCCAAAGTACGCATCAATACCCTTTCGTTTTCCTCTTCATGATCGTATCCCAGAAGATGCAACATCCCATGAACCGCCAGGAAAGCCAGTTCTCTTTGCGGAGAATGGCCATACTCCTCCGCCTGAGCCACAACCCTTTCCATGCATATCAGGATATCCCCCAGCATATGGTCAGGTTCCGGGCTTTCGTAATCCGGCTCATTATCGCCGATTTCCTTCATTGCGAAGGACAAAACATCAGTTACCTGATCCTTGCCTCGATAAACGTAGTTGAATTCCCGCATATCACTGGCATCGACAATGACCACATTAACCTCACTGGCTGCCGCCAGCCGACACATCTTACCCACCTGATTAATTGCCTTGCGGATGAGAGGCCCATAGCTTTTTTCCCATTTACATGTGGTTTGTTGATTAACTATTGCTATCTTCAAGGTCCCCTCTCCTCCCTTCAAATTCCCGTGCCAGTGTTTCCGGGTATTCAATGCGGCTATGATATACTCCCGTCAAAACCTTGGAAAAACTCTCCGCAATTATGTTCAAATCACGGAAGGTAAGATCACATTCTTCCAATTGCCCGTCATTAAGTCTATCCTTAATAATCCGGCGAACCATACCCTCGATTCTCCCCGGTGTTGGATCCTGCAGGGAGCGTACCGCAGCCTCAACCGCATCGGCCAGCATGACGAGAGCAACTTCTTTGCTCTGAGGTTTAGGTCCTTCGTAGCGGAAGGTTTCCTCGTTTACATTGCCTTCCTTATCTTCCTCAAGTGCCCGGCTGTAAAAATACTTCACCAGGCTGTCACCATGATGCTGTTCTATGAAATCAATAATCTGGTGAGGCAATCGTTTTCCACGCGCCATTTCCACCCCATCCTTGATATGAGAGGTGATTATCAGAGCACTCAGACTGGGCGCGATTTTCTCATGCGGATTGTCACTCGCCAGCTGATTCTCCACAAAAAAGTAAGGTCGCTTCAGCTTGCCGATATCGTGGTAATAAGCCCCTACTCGAACGGTGAGAGAATGGGCTCCTATCCTTTCAGCCGCGGATTCGGCCAGATTACCTACCATAATACTGTGATGATAGGTCCCCGGAGCCTCGACCAACAGTTTCCTCAATAGCTCCTGATTAGGATTTGATAATTCAAGGAGTTTTACCATGCTGGTTACAGAAAATACGGTCTCCAAATATGGCAAAAGCCCTATAGTAAGGATGGCTGACAGGAACCCGTTCAAAACACCAAAAAAGACTCCGGTCAGAACCAGACTGGCAGCCATTTCAGTATAAAGCATGGACATGGTCAGTATAGTCACGATATTAGCCCCGGCAATATAAAGACCTGACCGGGCCAGATCGCCGGTTTGGTTCAGACGGCTGACCCATAACACCCCAACGGCTCCACTTGCAAATGCGGTGGCAACAAAGGGAACCGGATTGCCCTGGGTCAGCAGCCCCACAAAAACTGCAGCCACAAAGGTAAAAAGATAGGCCAGTTGTTGGTTTAACAGTATTGCCACCAGCATGGACCCGGCTGATACCGGTATAAGATACCCTACCAGGGTGTTTATTTCCGGTCTCTCACCGATTTGAATAACCGTTATCCCCTTGGCAACTGCAACTATTAATAAAAATATAAGACCCAGGAGCATCATCAGCCGGCCCTGCTTAAAAATCTCGCGGTGATACATCTGTAAATAGGCGATACAAATCATGAAGAGTATCGCCACAAAGAGAGCAACCCCTCCCAGAGTTACCCCAAAACCGGCAGAGCGTTGTACTCCCAACTGTTTGAGGATGTCAATGTGTTCCTGGGTTACCGGGTCCCCTTCACGGATTATCATCTGTCCCTGTTGGATGGTCCTTTGTACCGGCAACACCTGTTTAACCGCCTCTTCAATAGCTTCCTCCGTGGCGGCAGCATTATAAATGAGGTTGGGTCTGAGGGCACTGATGGTTGTTATTTCCACCACCTTACGGGCCGCTGGCGCGTAGGACAAAGTCTCAGAACGCACCTTCACCTGATCAACTACTGAAGGCAACGCTTCTTCGGTAATCGGCTGGCTCATCAGGTTATTGAGAGTGATCAAAGTACCGTCTCTTATGCTATCAATATCCTCAACATTCGCGTCAACCAGATAAGTCGCCAAATCTGACGGTGTATACCCTTCCAAACCGTGTGTGTTGATGATATTACCCAGAAACACCCGCAGTTGCTCAATCTTTTGCTGACGGGACAGAGCCTCATTACCCTTGATGGTGTTAATCTGGACAAAAGTATCATTAACATCCTGCTCCGCCTCTACCAGTGCATCACGGTCCTCCTGGTAGACTTTTCGCACCTGCTGAGCTGCTTTCTCCTGCAGTTCTTTGGTACGGGCCTCATCAGTAATAATAGCGGCATGAGGCGACCTTATATTGCGGGGACTTATCTGCCCGGGTTTGAGGTCTAATTGGGCGCCAATAAAGTTGCTGAAGACAATTAAGGTCACCAAAATAAAAAAGCCCAAATAGATAAAAACCTGGCGCCCCACCCTGCTGTATACCGTTTTTTTGAGATAATCTCGCAAAAAACCAAGTGATAGCATGTGGAATTAATCCCTCACCTGTCTATTTTCCAGTTCTGTAGTTTCGTATTCTTCATAGGCATCGATTATCCTTTGCACCAATGGATGCCTGACCACATCTTCCCGGCTGAGATAGTTAAAGGATATTCCGTCTATACCTTTAAGTATCTTCTGAATCTCAATTAATCCCGAGAAGTCTTCCTTCGGTAGATCAACCTGGGTTATATCCCCGGTGATAACCGCCCGGGACCCGAAGCCCAAACGAGTCAGGAACATCTTCATCTGCTGGGGGGTAGTATTTTGGGCCTCATCCAGGATAATAAAGGCGTCATTCAGGGTACGTCCCCGCATGTACGCCAGGGGAGCCACTTCGATGATGTTTTTGTCCATATACCTCTGGGCCACATCCAGTCCCAAAATATCAAACAGCCCATCGTAAAGCGGACGTAGATACGGATTAACCTTTTCAATCAGATCTCCGGGCAGGAAACCCAATTTTTCACCGGCCTCAACCGCCGGTCTAACCAGAATAATCCGCTGCACCTCTTTGTTGCGCAGGGCTCTTACCGCCATTACTACGGCCAGATAGGTTTTGCCCGTTCCTGCCGGTCCAATCGCAAATACAATGTCGTTATCGGCCATAGCCATAACATAGGTTTTTTGTCCCAGGGTCTTGGCCTTTATCGATTTACCCCGGGCAGTAGTCAGAATGGTTCCTGAAACCACGTCTTTATGCTTAAGAGACAATCCTTTGCGCGTCAGGTTTAAAGTATAGTTTATATCAGCGGGGGTTAACTGCTTTTCGCTCTCTACTATATCGAGCAGGGCGTGAATTACAGCCTCGGCCTCATTAACTGCATCCTCTTCTCCACGAATGTAGATGTCTCCACCACGGGCTGATAAATCGGCCGAACAAACCTCTGCCAGGTGTTTAAAATTCTCATCGTATGAACCAAAAAAAATCGCCGCATCAAGATTGTTTTTTATACTGATTCGAGCTTCTTTTTCCGGCAATCATCAGACCTCCCACCAAATGGTTGATTAATAACGTGAGTATTATAACACATATACATGTGGGTGTCCGCATAGTGGCCGTTTAAGGAGTCTCGGTAATACTAACTGACAGTAATCCTGGTATTCACCCGTTAACTTTTCGGTTTGGGGTTGGGGATTGATTCTCAGGATTGCGGCAATTCCTCCTCCATATTGAGTGGTTGAGGACGGCCGATATCCTCTATCACTTCCGCTTCGGCTTTTATCCTTATCAGGTTGTCACTCGCAGACGAGATCAGCTTGGTTTTGGTACTTAGAATCTGATCGACCCCTTTAATTTCACTTTTGAGATTGGCCAACGCCTCTTTACGAGCCATATCCATCGCCACCTGATAGTCAAATTCCTCGACACTGATCCTGGTTTCGAGAGTAGTCTCTTCAATCAAAACTATCTTACCCCAGGGGGTTTTGAAGCTGTGTTCCGATTCTCGGGTCTCAAAGGATGAAAAATCGTGCCGCGGGTGTTTGATATCCCATTTGCCCCAGGGAGTCTCCAATCTGATCCCTTCCGATTTATTTCCGGTGAGAACGGCTTTCTCCTCTACCAGCGGATGTTCGCCATACCCTTCATACCAGACCCTCGCTTTGACCGTGCCCTGAGCCCTGACTAATCTGGGGGAAGGACTCAACCCCTCAGGGTATTCCCCTTCTGGAATAATTGTTCCCGAAATCAGTACCGTGCCCACACCGACGGTGTCTCCTTTTTGTACTACCACAGTTCCATCGAGGGCCATTACTTCTTCCACTACACCGCCTTTTGCAGCTACCAGGTTGCAGGGCCCCGTAAACTGCTCCCCGGGAAGAACCTTTTCCACTACCTTTATGGTGGCCCTTACCCCCTTTATGTTTACCTCGACATAGGAAAGCTCAGGTATTTCCCGCAGTATTCCTTCCTCAATCCGGATTTTATCAAGGCTTCCTTTAAATGCCCAGCGCTGCAGACCAAAACGGGCGGCACTCTGAGCCACCACTTCGGCTTTGACCGTATTTGTCCCCCTGATATCGAAAAACCAGACAAATGAAGACAGTATGTACAACCCAAGGATAAAAATCAAGGATCCAACGAACAGCATCCATCGCTGCTTAATAACCCGGCGGTAAAAGGGCAGCCCTTTTTGAGTCACCACCTCAATTTCGTAGCCGAACTGTTCGGCGATATTCTCCAAAGGTCTATACCCTGTCCTGCGCATAGTGAAAGAAATACCCTGGCCATCCCGCTTTATATCAGCGAGGTATAATCCACGGGACAAAGCCAGGTTGATAATTTTTTCCGGATAGGGACCACGTATGCGAACGGTTACTATCCCCCCCAGGTAGTCCAACCAGTTTTTAATATTCATTATGTCCCCCCTAACTTTCAAGCAGAGCTATTACCTCAAATCAGATACGAACACCGGATCCAGTGCCCGAATATGTGGTTGCAGTCGGCCCTTATTCGACGAAATGAAGGCTGTTAATTATGCCGATGATGCTGACCTCGTCCGGCATGATCAACTTGATCTCCAATCCCTCGCCCTTTATCTCCAGCAACCCCCGTGCCAGATTAATCTTGATGCAGGAATCACCGTACTCAATTATTCCCTTGTGGTTTTCCATGTGCAACTCTCTTTGGCCAATGATAACGATACGCGGCAGGTCTAAGACCAGGTCCTTCGGCAAATCCAGCATGTCACCCAGAAGCCTTTCCAATTTGTCCGGTCTTGGTTTTTTGGGCACAGAACTCCCTCCTATCCAGTACACTTTATGCTCACTGTTCCCGACCAATTCACCAAATCGGGAACCTGAATGATAGCGGTGAGGGAACTGGGAAAATGCAGGGTGTAGGAATAGTGAGAGAATGGTGGGTAAGAGGGAAACTGACGGGCAAGGTGGGGAGGGTTCTTTACTTGCCCCCGAAATGCTTAGACCCCATACATCATAATTTAATATATGGGGTCTAAGCGTCGTGCATCAGACGACTACATCCAGAGGGGAAGGATTATGGTGAGAAGGAAACTTATGATGACCAGAATTACTATCGCGTAAATAACAATTCGCTGATTTCGTCTTTGCATACCTTTGTTCATAAATGACATTTGGATTACCTCCGCAACACTGTACCGCACATCAGCTATTGATGAAATTATATACTGGCATTAGCTTTATCTTCAAGAAAAGGTAAAAGCCCGGCATGGGTTTAATCCTGCCAGGCTTTAATTAGAGTCGAGGATTTGTTTTACTATACTGTTGACCAGTTTCCCGTCAGCCCGACCTTTAGTCCTTGGAATAATGGCTTTCATGACCTTGCCAATATCTTTTGAACCTTGGGCTTGGGTTTCGTTAATAACCTGACCAACCAGGTTCCGAATCTCTTCCTCAGTCATTTGTTGGGGGAGGTAGGTTTGAAGACACTCGATTTCTTCTTTGATCTTGTTAACAGTTTCTTCCCTGTTGGCCCGCTGATAATCGGGGATCGTCTCCTGACGCTGTTTGATTTCCCGGGCGATAACCCCCAGGATTTCCTCGTCACTAAGCTCACGGTGTTTCTCTATTTCTTCATATTGAATAGCGGCTTTTAAGAGTCTCAGTACTGACAGCCTGGTCTTTCCGTCTTTCTCTTTCATTGCCACTTTCATATCAGCGGATAGAGAATCCTTCAGGGCCATCTGTTACCTCCCTAGTTTCTTCTTCTTTTTCCTGGCTGCTTCAGCCTTCTTTTTTCTTCTGACACTAGGTTTGTCGTAATGCTCGTGTTTTCTCATTTCCTGCATTATACCCGCACGCTGGCAGGAGCGTTTAAACCTCTTTATAGCACTATCCAAAGATTCATTTTTTCCGACTTTAACTTCGCTCATCGTTTCCCTCCCCTCCTCATATAGCCGTTGCAGCATACCTTTTTATTCTACTCCTTGGCCCACCCCAACGTCAAGCCAGCCACTCCTAGTCCATTTCTTTTCCGCCCATGAGGTGGTAGTGCAAATGAAACACTCTCTGTCCGGCTTTCTCTCCACAATTGGTCATAACCCGGTAGTGCCCATCCAAACCAACCTGCCGTGCAATCTCCCGGGCCCGGAATTGTATATATCCCAATAGGTTTAGATCAGATTCCTCCACATCCTCCAAATTGGTCAGATGTCTCTTGGGCATAAGCAGAATATGAACAGGTGCCTGGGGGTTAATATCGTTAATTGCCAGAACGTCATCATCTTCAAAGACTATAGAAGAGCTGATATCCTTGTTGATTATCTTGCAAAACAGGCATTCAGTCAATCCTTCACCCCCTTTACCGATATTGATTCAACGATTAGCCGAAATATTCCTCCCCAGGAAGGTAACTTCCTCGCTTTTCCATGGGCCTTTTTCCCCATGTTAAACATAAGTCAAGAAAACTATTGTCTAATATATTTTAATTGTTTTAATGTTTGGAAATCAAGTTTCGCTGCGTTAGAGGCCCCCGGCTATTCGACCCAACAGTTCTGCTCCCTGTACTTTGTCAATTCTTACATGGTAAAACCGGTTGATATGCTCCGCCTGTTCCACAATGACATCCACGTAGTTCTCACTTAGACCCTTTAAACCTCCGGAAGCAGTTTCTTCCGTTAAAACATTCAATTCCTCGCCGATCAGACTCCGCAGAAATTTTAATCTCCGGTTACGCCCGGCTTCGATCAGTTCCTGGCTACGCCGGTTCTTGACCTCTTCACTGATCTGATTCTCCATCAGAGCTGCTTTGGTCCCTGGACGAATTGAATACCTGAAGACATGCAGGTCATTCAGCGGACTGTTTTCTACCAGACGACAGGTCTCCTGAAATTCGCGTTCCCCCTCACCCGGAAAGCCAACCATTACATCGGCAGTCAAACCCATTCCTGGCTGACGGGAGTAGAGATCGGTCAGGATTTCAAGGTACTCGGCTGCAGTATAATTCCGGTTCATCGCTTTAAGGATGGTATCACTGCCACTCTGTAAGGGAATATGCAGGTGATTGCATAACCGCGGCTCATTGATAACCAGATCAGCCAGAACCTTGCTGATTTCTCCCGGTTCCAATGAACCCAGGCGGATCCGATAATCTCCCGGAACCTTTTTAAGAAGCAACTCCAGCAGCCGAACCAGGTCCCAACCCGGGAGATCCTTTCCGTACTGGCCCAGGTGAATCCCGTTTAAAACAATTTCCCGGTAGTCGTTAGCTACCATACACTGAACCTCTTCCAATACATGCTGCGGGAGTTTGCTCCTAACCGGTCCGCGAGCCAGGGGAACGATACAGTATGAACAGTTGTTTTCACATCCATCCTGGATCTTAATAAATCCTCGGGTACGCCCATGGTGATAGGTGTATCTTACAGGTCGCAATGAATCGGTATGATTGTTGGTGAACATTTCTTCCTGTTTAATATACCGGTCCAGACAATCGATCAGGTATTCCTTATCCCGGTTGGGAATCACCAGATCCACCTCCGGGAGAGCCATCAGGTCGGATTGCGCCACCTGACCGTAACAACCGGTTACAACTACCAGGCTGTGGGGATTTTTCCTCTTGGCCCGTCGTATGACAGCACGTGACTTCTTTTCCGCCGTATGGGTTACCGCGCAGGTATTTATCACGTAGATATCAGCTGTGTCATTGAAATCCACGATTTCATACCCGCTGAGAATAAACTCCTCCCTTAAGGCCTCAGTCTCCACTTGGTTTACTTTGCATCCCAGGGTAAAAAATGATACCCGATTACCTCCCGCCTTCACCTGACACCTCCAAGGTCTCCCAGTTCCCACATAAGGATAGTAAGCGCTGCCAATCCGGCAGTCTCGGTGCGAAGCGTCCGGGGGCCCAGTCCGGCCATCAACACGCCTTTTTTCTCTGCGGTCCTGGCCTCAGAGGGGGAGAAACCTCCCTCCGGTCCGATGAATACTACTACTCCCTGATCCAACATGGCCTGACGGTGCTCATTTATCAAGGATCCCAGCTTATTCGTTTTGCACTGTTCATAAAAGAAAACACCGGGCATCCCCGAAACTCTCTGCAGAATCGCATCTAAACCGGAGACCTCTTCCACCATCGGCGGTTGAGTGCGTCCACACTGTTTGCAGGCTTCCAGGGCCATCCTGTTCCAGCGTTTTACCTTGCCGAGTGCTCTTTCACGGTCCAATTTGACCACTGAACGCTCAGTCTGGACAGGAATAATCCGGTTTACCCCCAATTCCACCGATTTTTGTATTATGTAATCCATTTTCTCCCCTTTGGCCAAACCCTGAACCAGGGTTATGGCTACCGGGGGCTCAGCAGTGGTCAACCTCGATGACAGCACCTGTCCTGTAACCATAGAGCTGGTAACAGATATGAGTCTGACCTCATGCTCGTACTCTGAACCATTGAATACAATGACCACATCACCTGGCTGGGATCGCAATACCGTGGCTATGTGTCGAGCTTCGTCTCCATCGATAAATACCTGGGTATCCACGATTTTATCTGAGGTAACGAAAAAACGGCGCATGGCTATGCCCTCCGGGCCAGAACTGCTACCCAGTCTTCTTCCTGCTTGGTACTCTCCAGAGTGAGCCCATTTTGTTCCATCACTTCTTTCAACCCTGGCCACTGTTCCATGCCGATGCCACCGGCTATTATCTGCCCCCCGGACCGGATTAACGACACGATCCGGTCAATGAAATGACAGAAAACAGGAGCAGTCAGATTTGCGACCACCAGATCCACTTCTGATTCGTAAAACCCGGCCAGGTCCTGCTGCTCAACGGTTACCAGGTGTTCTACCTTATTCTGTTTAATATTTTGCCCCGCTATCTTTACTGCCACCGGATCATTGTCAATGGCTTTGACCTCCCTGGCACCCAATTTGGCGGCGGCGATGGCCAGGATGCCGGATCCGGTGCCTATGTCCAATACCCTTTGGCCAGGAATCAGTGATATCTCTAGTATCTCCAAACACTGGCGGGTAGTAATATGGGTGCCGGTACCAAATGCCATCCCGGGGTCAAGCTCAATAATCAGGTCCCCTTCCTGTGGTTCATAATGTTCCCAGGATGGCTTGATCACCAGATTGCGTCCGGTACGGGTGGTGTGATAATGAGCTTTCCAGTTATCGGCCCAATCTTCATCTCGCACCGCGAGGACATCAATGTGACAAGTATCTCCGGCAATCAGCTTAAGGTCGTCGATTTGTCTCCTCGAAGGTGCATAGGGAGCAGGATAAAATGCTCTGATCACTACAATACTGCGCTCCAGGTACTCCTGTTCAAAGCTGTGCGCATCCCAAATCCCCTGAGCAATATGCTCCCGGATGGCATAGGGATCTTCAATGATGACCCCGCCAGCTCCCCATTCATGAAACAACCCTGCGATGGCCTCAGCGCAGGGTTCTTCAGTCGAAACTCGGATTTCACTCCATTCCACACCATTCACTCCCAAAGAATTGTTTACTCATTCCATGTCCAGGCCTTCACCCCGTGAAGGCATCCTTTACTTTGTTAAAAATGCCTTTACGGTCGTGTTTTTTCTCCTCTTCATCGCCAAACTTCCGCAATAGTTCTTTCTGTTTATCAGTCAGTTTTGTGGGAGTAACAACCTTTACGAACACAATCTGATCGCCACGCCGGTGACCCCGGATATGAGGAATGCCCTTCCCCTTTAAGGTAAAGCTGCTTCCAGTCTGAGTCCCTTCGGGAATCTTGATGCTCCCGTTGCCATCGAGAACCGGTACCTCAACTTCATCCCCCATGGCCGCCTGGACGAAAGATATTGGCACCTCACAATAGACATCAAAGCCGCGACGTTCAAACACCTTGTGTGGTTTAACCTCAATATAAACGTAAAGGTCTCCGGGAGGACCGCCGTTTATACCCGGTTCACCCTCACCCTGCATGCGCAGCTTGGAGCCGGTGTCAACCCCGGCAGGAACGCGCAGCGTTACCCGACGGTTACGCCTTACTTTACCCTGGCCATGGCAGTTCTTACACGGCTTTTCTACTATTTTGCCGCTGCCTGCGCAACGAGTACAGGTCCTGACGGTTTCAAACCTCCCCAGAGGAGTGCTTTGCAGGCTGCGCACCTGTCCTTTTCCATTACATGTAGGACAGGATTTGACCGAGGTGCCGGGCTCGGCGCCGCTGCCTTCACAGACCTCACAATCCTCCAGGCGGGGAAACTGGATCTCTTTCTCCGCCCCAAATGCGGCATCCTCAAAATCAATGGTTACCTGCATCTCCCGGTCCGCCCCACGTTGCGGCCCTGTACGCCGGCGTCGACCGCCGCCGCCAAAAAAGATATCAAATATATCTCCCACGCCACCGATATCAAAGTCAAAACCAGCACCGCCAAAGCCCTGTTCGGGATCAAAGGCTGAATGGCCGAACTGATCGTACTGCCTGCGTTTTTGCTCGTCACTGAGCACTGCATAGGCCTCGTTCAGTTCCTTCATCTTAACGGCAGCTTCTTCCTTGTCTTTGGCAACATCAGGATGATATTTCAAGGCCGCATTACGATAGGCTTTTTTAATCTCTTCCGGAGAAGCATTACGGGAAACACCCAAAACCTCATAGTAATCCCGCTTTGCCACAATAAAACCACCTTTCGGGGTATCGGATGTATTTGCTAGATAAACTTTCTGATAAAAATAAAACCAGTCAGGAGATAAAAAATCTCTTACTACTATATCATAACCCAGGCATTACAGAACCGGGAAAAGAACAAAAATAAGGGTCATCGGGGGCCAATCTTTCTGACCCCCGCAACGCCTTTATACTGCCGGTTTTTACTTGTTGTCATCGGGTATATCGTAATCGGCATCATACACACCGTCGGCGGTGGTACCACCTTCCGGTGCCCCCTGCTCGTAAGCTTTGGCGGTCACCTCGTACAGGGCAGTTGTCAGTTCTTCGGTCTTGGTCTTGATCAATTCTATATCCTCACCTGCCAGGGCCTGTGACAGCTCTTCTTTGCTTGCTTTGAGCTTATCGATCAAGCTTGAGTCAACCTTGTCGCCAAAGTCTTTGATAGCTTTTTCCGCCTGGTAAACCATGCTGTCGCCCTGGTTACGCGCTTCAGCGCTCTCTCGGGATTTACGGTCCTCTTCAGCATACTTTTCGGCATCCTTGACCATCTTTTCAATCTCTTCGCTGGTCAGGCCTGAAGAGGAAGTGATGGTGATCTTTTGTTCCTTGCCAGTCGCCTTATCCTTGGCAGTTACGTTCACAATCCCGTTAACATCAATGTCAAAGGTAACCTCAATCTGGGGTACTCCCCGCGGTGCCGCCGGAATGCCCTCCAGGTGAAAACGGCCCAGGGTAACATTGTGTTTGGCCATGGAACGTTCCCCTTGAAGAACATGTATCTCCACAGAAGTCTGGCCATCAGCCGCCGTAGTGTAGATCTGGCTCTTCGAGGTAGGTATGGTGGTATTCCGGTCTATCATCTTGGTAAACACACCGCCCAGAGTCTCAATACCCAGGCTGAGCGGGGTAACATCCAGAAGCACCACGTCCTTGACCTCGCCGGCCAGCACCGCCCCTTGAATGGCCGCACCGATAGCTACCACCTCATCAGGGTTGATCCCTTTATACGGTTCCTTGCCGAGGTAGTTCTTGATGGCCTTTTGTACTGATGGCATCCTGGTTGAACCACCCACCAGTATAACCCGGTCGATTTTCTCCGGGGTCAGGCCCGAATCTTTTAAAGCCTGGCGGGTAGGACCCATGGTCTTCTCCACCAGGTCAGCCGTCAATTCGTCAAATTTGGCCCGGGTAAGTTGCTGATCCAGGTGCAGAGGTCCCTCGGATGTAGCGGTCACAAAGGGAATATTTATGTCAGTACTGGTCAAGGTCGAGAGTTCATGTTTAGCTTTCTCCGCTGCTTCTTTCAGGCGCTGTTTGGCCATCTTGTCAGTAGAAAGATCGACCCCGGTCGATTTTTTGAATTCACTCACCAGGTATTGTATGATACGGTCATCAAAATCGTCACCACCCAGACGGTTGTTGCCGCTGGTGGCCTTAACCTCGAATACCCCTTCTCCGATCTCCAAAATCGAAACGTCAAAAGTTCCTCCACCCAGGTCAAAGACAAGAATAGTCTGGGTTCCTTCCCGGTCCAGTCCGTAGGCCAGACTTGCGGCAGTAGGTTCATTTATAATGCGCAATACCTCAAGGCCCGCAATCTTCCCTGCGTCTTTGGTAGCCTGTCGCTGGGCGTCAGTAAAATATGCCGGGACTGTGATTACTGCCTGAGTAACAGGTTCCCCCAGATAAGCCTCGGCATCAGCCTTCATCTTCTGTAGAATCATTGCTGAAATCTCGGGCGGAGAGTAGTCTTTACCATCTATTTTTACCCGGTAGTTGGTCCCCATCTGCCGTTTAATGGACATGACTGTCCTATCAGGGTTGGTAACAGCCTGTCTCTTGGCCACTCGACCAACCAATCTCTCTCCGGTTTTGGAGAAACCTACTACCGAGGGAGTAATCCTCTCCCCTTCGGTATTTGTTATTACTGTAACATCACTGCCATCCATAAATGCGATACAAGAGTTCGTAGTCCCCAAATCAATCCCTACTACTTTGCCCAATATCAGCACCTCCGTTAACATCTTTTATTTATGTTATTTACGCTGCTTAGCCACTTATTTAAATCCAACCGGGGATAAAGACCTGTAACTGCACCGAAGCATATCCCAAGCTATTTTTCTTCCGGTGACTTGGCCTGGGCTACCACCACCATACTTGGCCGTAACACCCGTTCCAGGTACATGTATCCGGTCTGGAATTCCTGGACAATGATTCCATCAGGATATTGACCGCTTTCATCTATGCTGAATGCTTCGTGAACCTGGGGGTCAAACATCTCCCCCTTCGCCGGGATGGCTTTGATGCCCTCCTGATCCAGCAGGTCCAAGAGCCGCTTTTCTATCATCTCCACTCCCTTTTGGAGTGAGGCGACATCCCCCCCCTGCTCCATAGCTGCTTTGGCTCTTTTGAAGTCATCGACAACCGGTAGTATCTTTTTGAGCAACGGCATATTTCCGAAGCGTATTAATTCTTCTCTATCCTTCTGCCAGCGCTTACGCTGGTTTTCTGCATCTGCCAGGGCCCTCATGTATTTGTCAAAATTCTCAGCGGCCTTGGACCTTTCAGCCTCCAACTGCTCCCGAAGCAGACTGACCTCATCTTTGGTCTCCTGCCTCTCCTCCATAGGGGTGGCTTCAACCTCAGGTGCACCCTCATCTTTTAAATCCTGGTGCAGTTCATCGTTTTTTTGTTCATTGTTCATCGTAGTCACCTCACAAAATCTGTATCCCCGTACTCTGTATCCGGCGATTCGTGTTTCTTAATTACCATAACAATTCTTAGTATTGCCCTCGCCGCTTCGCCGGCAGTCGGTAAGGCCGTGATCTTATTCTCCCTATNNAACCTTCTCCACTGAGGCCGATGCCTTCCAGTACTCCATCCGCACCGGACCAATCAACCCAATCCGTCCCTTTTCACTGCTTTCGGTTTGGTAAGTGGTAAAGACCAGACTGAGTTCCTTGATCTCCTCCGCCTCGTTTTCGGCTCCAATCTTTATTCTTACCTCTCTGAGACCAGTTTCACTCAATAAATTCTTGATCAGATCATGTTCTTCCAGTGCTATCAACAGCTTGCGGAGCTTTTCAAAATCCTTAAACTCCGGCTGATTAACAATATTTAGCGCCCCACTTATAAAGACTTTTTCACTGTCTCCCTCACCCATGGTCATCTCGATGGCTTCCAGGGCCCTCTCAATCACCTGGCGCCGATGCATCAACTCACGACGCAGGCTGCCTAAAACCGTCCGGCTGATGTCTGCCACGTGAATCCCCTGAAAGTTGCTGGTGAACAATTGAGACAGGTCCTCTAAATCCTCGGGTCTGATCGATTCCGGGACTTCGATTCGCTTGTGAATTATATTGCCAAGGTCAGTCACCATGACCACCATGGCTTGGCTGTGTCCCACCGGCACCAACTGCAGGTGCCGCAACTCGCCCGCGTATTGTGGAGGGGTAATGACCACGGAAGCATAGTTGGTAAATTGCGCCAGGACATTTCCGGTCCGCTGAATGACAGTTGAGATATCCTCAATCTTTTGGGTGAGCATGTTCTTCAGGAAGTTCTCCTCATCCGCGGTGAGCTGGTCCTTCACCATCAAATAATCCACATAATAGCGAAACCCGCTTTCTGAAGGAATGCGTCCTGCTGAAGTATGTGGCTGTTCCAGAAATCCCATCTCTTCAAGATCAGCCATCTCATTGCGCACAGTTGCCGGGCTTACCCCCAAGTTACGTTTCTTGACGATGGCCCGGGATCCTATCGGCTCGGCAGTTCTCACATATTCCTTAACAATCGCTTCCAGAATCGTTTTCTTGCGATCATCAAGCTTCATAACAACCACCCTGTTATNNGCACTCTCATTGATTGAGTGCTAATATTCTATTTAAAAAAATAGCACCAGTCATTTCCTTTGTCAAGCCAGCAACGCCTTTTACGCAGCGGTTTTGCCGCCGACAGCGGCGCCTGCATCCTCTTGCTTTTTTCTGGACCGTAAAGCCCCTGCCTTTAGGTATGAGAAGTGTTAATATCGACTGGACTCCATTATTCGTACATACACCCGATTGGACAGGAAATACCCTTTAGAAGTCAACCGTAACCAGGGATAACTAAACTCCAACAGTCCCTCTTCACAACTCTTACTTATAGCGTTTTGAAAAACCACTAACGGGTCAATTCCAAACCGATTGGCGAACTCCGGCACATTTACTCCGCAAGTCATCCTGAGCCCCATTATCATCGCATCGATCCCCAATTCAGTCCCCTCCATGGATTCCATCACTTCCCGGGGCGGGTCATGGCGTTCATACACCAGGCTTCGTATGTACTGACTGATTTCAGGAATATTGCGGTACCGTCGACCATTCTGGAAGGAAACCGCTCCCGCACCAATTCCGAGGTACTCTCCAGCTTCCCAGTAATTCAGATTATGGCGGGACTCCGATCCCGGTCTACAGAAATTTGNNTAATGGTGATAACCCGCGTTCTTCAAGTGATTAATAGCCGAATAATACATCGCAGCCTCGTCCTCTTCTGACAGACCTTCTATCTCCTTATTTTGAAGACGAACCGCCAAGGGAACCATTTCATCCATCTGCAGAAGATAACACGATAGGTGCCGGGGGGAAAGCCGGGTAGCCTCCTGCAGGTCCAGACACCACTGACTGAGGCTCTGCCCGGGAATGCCGTAGATAAGATCCAGTCCGTAGTTTTGGATTCCCGCCTTTAACACGTTTTCAACACTCCGGAACACTTCCTCCCGGGAATGAATCCTTCCCAGGAGTTGGAGTAGGGACTCGTCAAAAGACTGTACCCCCAGGCTGATCCGATTAATCCCGGCTGCACGAACAGCCTTTAGACTGTCAAGACTGATGGTTCCGGGATTGGCCTCCATGGTGATCTCGCAGTCTGGAACGACATGGAAGGAGCCTAAGATGAGATCCATCAGCTGCTGAAGGGGGTCAGCTTTCATCAGGCTCGGAGTTCCCCCTCCCAGATAGATGGAACCGATAACGCTTGGTCCTTGTTCTACCCGTAGTCTCCTGATCTCCCATAACAAAGCTTTACAGTATTCCTCCGCCCAATCTGCCCGGTAGGGGATGGAATAGAAATCACAATAGGAACACTTGGCTATACAGAACGGAAAATGTACATAAAGCCCCATCGGTCTTAGCTGCTGATCAATCCTGCCAGAACAAGTTGGGGACGGTTCTTTACTTGCCCCGTCTTCAGAGAAAGTGGGACAGTGAACCGGTTCCCGTGTTTTCCCACTACCAGAACCGGTATCCCGACCCACAGGCAAAAGAACCGTCCCCAT
>DCTH01000156.1:26597-45347 GCA_002329495.1 Syntrophothermus sp. UBA1445
CGTTTCTTGCCTTCCTTCTGTTTCTCCAGCAGCTTTTTCTTACGGGTTATGTCACCGCCGTAACACTTGGCTAGGACATCCTTGCGTTTGGCCTTGACGCTTTCCCGCGCAATGATCCGGCTACCTATGGAGGCCTGAATAGCCACTTCATAAAGCTGTCGGGGAATGATCTTGCGCAGTTTCTGCACCACAGAACGGGCCCGGGGATAGGCCTTGTCCTTGTGTACGATAAATGACAGCGCGTCTACTATCTCCCCGTTCAACATGATGTCGAGCTTTACCAGTTCTGATTCGACGTAACCGATAATTTCATAGTCGAAGGAGGCATATCCCTTGGTCCTTGATTTAAGGGCGTCAAAGAAGTCATATATGATCTCGGAGAGTGGTAAGTCATAGATCAGCATCACCCGATGAGGGGACAGGTATTCCATGTTTTTAAACGTGCCCCGCTTCTCCCGGCACAGTTCCATGATGCCTCCGATAAAATCATCGGGGACCATTATGGTGGCCTGCACATATGGTTCCTGTACCTGTCGGGTTTGACCAATCGGCGGCCAGTGCGCCGGGTTGTCCACCTCTTTTACTTCTCCATTCTCCAGGAACACCCGGTAGACAACACTGGGGGCGGTAACAATCAGTTCCAGGTCATATTCTCGCGCCAACCGCTCGTTGATAATCTCCATATGCAGTAGCCCCAGGAAGCCGCAGCGGAAACCAAACCCCAGGGCCTCCGAAGTCTCGGGTTCGAACTGTAATGAGGCATCATTGAGTCTCAGTTTTTCCAGAGCATCGCGCAGCCTTTCGAATTCACTGTTCTCTACCGGATACAGGCCGCAGAATACCACGGGTTTGATCTGACGGTATCCCGGCAGCGGTGCTGGAGCGGGAGATTTGGCCGAGGTGATGGTGTCTCCCACACGGGTATCAAGGACGTTCTTTATCCCCGCCGCCAGGTAACCAACCTCACCGGCCTTCAGAGACTCTACCGGTTTCATGCGGGGAGTAAACACCCCTATTTCTGTGACCTCGAACTCCTTGCCCGTTGCCATCATACGAATCATATCACCTTTTTTAACCTGACCCTCAAATACCCTTATGTAGCTGATGGCCCCGCGATAAGAGTCAAAGTAAGAATCGAATATCAAAGCCTTAAGCGACCCGTTTATATCTCCCTTTGGTGCCGGCACTTTGGCGACCAGTGCTTCCAGGACCTCCTCAACACCCTGTCCCAGCTTGGCTGAAACCGGTATAATGTCGGATTGCCCAATTCCCAACACATCGCCCATCTCCTCAATAACTCTTTCCGGCTCGGCGTTGGGCAGGTCGATCTTATTCAAGACCCCGACTATTTCCAGATCCTGATCCATAGCCTGATAAACCGTCGCCAGAGTCTGTGCCTCAATGCCCTGAGATGCATCAACAACCAGCAGAGCCCCATCACAAGCAGCCAGGCTGCGTGACACCTCATACGTGAAATCCACGTGTCCCGGAGTATCGATCAGGTTTAAAGTATATGTCTGGCCGTCTTTCGCCTTATATTCAAGACGAACCGGAGTCAGCTTAATGGTGATTCCCCGTTCCCGCTCAAGATCCAGGGTATCAAGGAACTGCTCCCTCATCTCACGCTGGGACAGGGTTCCGGTATACTCCATCAAACGGTCCGCCAGGGTTGACTTGCCATGATCAATATGGGCTATGATGCAGAAATTCCTTATATTTTTCACACAGACCTCCATCAGGCCCGGAACCTAATGCCGGGCAGGCGTTTTTTGATGATATCCAAAACCAGTTCAGTCTCCTCCAGGTGGAATACGGAAATAATTATACCGTAAATTCCCGCCCCAAGTCCCATTCCTGTCATAACCATTATAAGGGCATTCACTTTGGGTGTAAAAGTCAGCCAGGGTCCTATACCGGCGGCTCCGTACTTTGCTCCCATATACATTAAGAACGACGCAAAGCCGGATGCCACCAGACTCCGGACCAGCACTCCACCTCCGATGTGTTCAAGCCTCTTGCGAAGGATGGCAGTGAGGAGGAGCAGATTGAAAGCCCCGGACACTGAGTAAGCCAGGGCCAGGCCCTCATGACCCATGGTCTTTACCCACAGAACCGAAAGTGCAATATTAAGGATGATGGCGGCAATACCGGTCAGTACCGGGGTAACCGTATCCTTGAGGGAATAAAACACCCGGTTCATCAGCTGCAGCGCACTGTAAGCAAAAAGCCCCATAGAATAATAATACAAGGCCTGAGCGGTTGCCAGAGTATCCTGGGCATCAAACTGACCCTGTTGGAAAAGCAGAGCAATTATCGGTTCCCGCAGGGCCATCAACCCCAAACCCGCCGGGATGGTGATGACAAACACCGCCCGCAGGCCTAATGAGAAGAGACGCTTGAATTCCGGGATACTATTCCTGGCCACCTGCTCGGTCAGGGTGGGAAATACCGCCATGGCCACAGACATCCCGAATATACCAATGGGCAGCTGCATGATGCGCTGAGCCAGGCGCAGTGCTGAGATTGACCCCTCCGGCAATCCTGATGCCAGGTTCTGGTTAACAAACAGGTTGATCTGGGTTACCGACAAGCCGATCATAACGGGGACCATCAAAATCAGTATCTGTTTAAGTCCGGGATGGTTGGGATTCAAAACCGGATAATACCTGACCCGGGCACGAACCAGTGCCGGAATCTGCACCGCAAAGTTCAGGAAGGATCCCACCACTACTCCCACCGAAAAGGCCATTATCCCCCACTGGCGGGCCAGCGTTACACCCACCAGAATTATTCCCAGGTTATACAGGATCCCGCCTATGGCCGGAAGCGCAAAATGCTTGCGGGCATTCAGAACCCCCAAGGATATGCCGCTCAAAGCCATGAAGAATGTCTGGATAAGCATGACCCGGGTAAGACTTACGGCCAGATCAATGGTCGCTGCGGGCAGTTTGGGAACCAGAAGAGTGATCAGCACCCGCGTGTAAATCATACCCAGGATGATTAACAGTAGGAGGAACAACACAGTCCAGTTAAGGACCAGACTGGTCNNCTTCCTCCTCTTCCCCCCTGGCCAGGTATCGGCCAAGAACCGGAATAAGGGCGGAACTTAAAGCACCACCCACCAGAAGCATATAGATGAAGTCCGGTATCGAGAAGGCAGCATTATACGCATCGGTTACATAGGTCTGCCCAAACCATGAATAGATAACCATGTCCCGGACATAACCCAGCAGCCGGGCTACCAGCATGGTTATCATTAATAATCCGGCCGCTTTGGCAATCGTTCTTCCCTTAGGCATCAATAACATCTCCAAAGAAGCATTAAGCATTAATATATACTAAATCGAGCCCAATGCAAATTAATTCTATAAGACAAGTAAACTGGATATGAACAGAGGAACATAAAGACCAGCCTGGGGACAAGGAAACAGGGGGTTTATGCCCCCTGTTTTTCGTCCTGTATGTTTACCTAATGCCCCTTAATGCAGGCAACCTATGGAAGCCGGGGCAGATCCAGAGTTTTCGTGAAAGCAAGATCCTGGCAGTAGAGCCAGGCCCGTTTCAGGCCGTTCCTTAAATCAATTTTCGAGGAAAATGGATTGACTGGAGTATCAGACAGGCGGATCTCATAATCCTTACCCAGCAGGGTAATCCTCGCATAACTGGACTCGTTATTGAACGCCAGCACGGTAAGCGGCTTCCCCCCCAGTTCTTCCAGGGAGTCAGCAGTTATGGCCATGCCAGCTATAAAAACCCCGGCGATCAACAGAATAACAATGGTGAAATACAGACGACTCATCTTAATTCCCTTCCAACAATACCCGGGCCAGGATTTCGGTAAATAGGGTCACCCCGTAGCTGGCATCCTCCAGACTGTTATACTCATTGCCAACCTCAAGCAGGATAGAAGGCGAATAGAGATCCTGGTTGTAGGTCCCCGGTTTTATCCTGACCCCTCTAACAAGACCCGGGTAATTATTTTCGGCCTCACTGTACAGTTTTTCGGCAAACTCCAGGTTCTTCTCCCATTCAGGATTGTCTTTTCGCTGGTCACTGCCAACAATAATAAGCATCTGGGCTGCCTTTTTGCCGTTAACATCCACCACCGCCGGTGACTTCTGGCCGGGGATGGAATCCCGGTGCACATCAATTATGGCCCCCCAGTGACTATCCTCTTCCAGGAGTTGTTTCACCGTTTCCCGTGATTTTACGTAAGACTCCGTGTATTCGGGTGAATCGTGCACCGTGTCCACAAATACTGCCCGGAAGCTTAACTGGCTCAGCCCTTTGGCCAATTCCAGCGCGACATCATTAATCAGTCCCCGCTCACCATTAGTGTGGGTGCGGTTGTCATCAGGCATATATGTTTCCGAACTGTGAGTGCAATAGATTGCCACTGGCGGATAGCGCTCATCAATGACAATATCGGCCTCTGACTCACCCTCCTGGCTGCCTGTGCTGGCCTCCGGACCAGCCGTTGGAACCCACGGTTCCATCATAGCTGAAGCCGTAGTCGTCAAACCTCGAATTGGCTGCATGTGTGAAACCACCATGTCAACCGGTTCGTTAATAACCACTCCGGTTGAGCCCAGAAGCTGCTTCAAAGATATCCCCGATGGTGAATATCCTAACCCACCAATGTTTTGCTTCAGCATAAACTCGCCGCTGGTTTCGGAAACCTCAAGATCGACCAAATAATCCCGGCTATTTGATGAAATATGATACGCCCAGCCCGCCAGGGTCTGAAAGCATGGAGCAGGGTCGTAGCCTAAACCAATAACCAACACAGTCAAGGCAACCCCTGCTCGCAGAAACCATTTACCAAGGGCAACGAAATCAATTGCCATAATCTCCCCCTGCACTCATGGTTTGGTAGAAATGATATTCTTTTTGGGCAGGGGGTAGAACAGCAAAAAAGTCCCAACTGTAGGTTGGAACTTTGATGCGCTCTATTATCTTAACTCTGTGGGAACGAAAGCGTCTATCAACCCTATCACAAAGGCTGACAATAGTGCTCCCAGGATTGTAACTGAAAGGTAGTTGGGAATAATAAACTGTGCCGCGTAGATTACAATTACCGCAACCACAAATCCAACTATCCCCCGGCTACGTGGCGATATTCGTTCACCCAAAGCGAGCTCGATCAGGTAACCCAGTATAGCAATAACGATGGCAGCGATCAAAGCTCCGGTAAAGCCAGATACTCTGATTCCCGGAAGCAACCAGGATACGAGCATCAAGACCAGAGCTGATACCACAAAACGAACCACTGTTCCCAGCACTTTTTCCACCTCCTTCAACCGGTAGATGGTTTTATCTTGCCTGAAACTCTGAAAAACTATGCAGACCGTTGCATTTTGAATTCATTGATGATATCCTAATTCTGTTACTTTATGTGCATAAAAGGAGGTGTCAGTTTGGCAAAGAGCAAGACTCCCATGAAACGCGCACGGACGGCAAAGATTCGGCAAGCCAGCAATATGTCCAAGAAATCCGCCATGAAGACCGCTATCAAAAAATTCGAAGTGGCGATTGCCGATAAGAATAGATCCGAGGCCGAAGCAAGACTGGTGGCGGCTACATCTATTATCGACAAGAACGCAGGCCGGGGAATTGTTCATAAGAATAAGGCAGCCCGGACCAAATCCCGGCTCGCCAAAAAGCTGAACAATTTAGCCCAATAGAAGCATACGACAGCAAAGCCTGCTTGAAAATAGCAGGCCTTTATTTTTGGGAGGATTTCGATATTTACACTATGCCGTGCCATCACATATCTGGACCACCATTACTTCCAACAACAACCGGTGGTCCTGAGTCGTGTTTTTAACAGCATAGTCCACCTCTGCCAGCTGGGCAAAGGCCCGTAAGAGTTCCCCGGTCTTGATGGCGGAACCCCTCATCTTATCAATTCGAAACGGCTGCTTCCCCAGTAAGCGGGCCATGGTGGAGGGTGATTCCCCCCGGGCGGCGAGTGCTTGCACCTTGCCCAGTAATACCAGCTCCCGGGCGATCATATGGACGATCAGGGTTACGGGTTCCCCTTTTTGCATTAAAGAAGCCAGGGCCTTCAAAGCCTCTCTAGTGTTCTTTCTTAACAGGGCATCAGTCAACCGGAAAACATTGAAATCGGCAAGGTCTGATTCGATACCGGTCAGATCGCCCGGGGTTACGGTTTGGCCCCGATGGCATAAAGCCAGTCGCTCAAACTCGCGAGCCAGGTAGTTCATATCCCGCCCGCTCTTTGCCAGCAGGTTCAAGGCTTCCCGGTCAATCTTCACCCCTGATTTCCCCAATTCCTCAGTAATCCACTCCAGCATCTGACGGGGATTCAGTCCCGGTACTTCCAAGACCTTTCCGTATTTCTTGATCACCTCCAGGACACCGCCGGAACCCGGTGGTTTTACGGCCGTCAGGATCAGGTGAAGCTGACTGAGCCGGCGCTGGGAAAAAGCTTGTAAAGCTGCTTCCCATTCCTTACTGCCACCCTTTTTTGATTTTTCCAGCCAGACGGGATGCCTGATCACTACCACTCTACGGTGGGCAAAAAGAGATACTTCCGCCAGATACTGATCCAACTCGGAAGATTTCGTTTCCGCGCTGTCCAGGTTGATAACCTCAGGCAAAGCTCCATCACTCTGTTTCAGGCTCTGTATTATTTCATTAAACCGTTGCTCCAACAGATAATCCTCAGGTCCCCATAGGAGCACAATAGGTGGTACATTGTCGATCGGACTCACCCCCGGTTATTAGATTAACCAAAGACAGGTATAAATCCTTCCGGCCAGGCAAAAGCGGGGCCACCGGTGGGAATTTCTTCCCGGTGGTATTTAAATCCCTTACGGTGCAAGAACACCCGCTATTAAATTTTCCTGGAACGAGTGATATCAATTCCTACGGTCTGCCAATCGATACCGGGGTTAAGACTGGCCTGCCAGGCAAAGTAATTCTCATCATAAAAACGGGGCAGGGTTTGCAGGATAAATTCCCAGGGGATATCCTCAAAAGTACCGAAATCTTCAACGTATTCGACATACAGCAGCCCTTCGAAATCAAGGGGCGGTAAGATGGCGTCATGTTCCCCGCTGAATTCCACGGTAGGAGCATTGATCCGCTGGCACAGATACTTGTCAAAGGTAGGAGCAGCCTTAACCCAGCGGTTTTCAATATAGAACTCGTCATAAATGTGAGGGAAGAAAAGGTTGTTACCCATGGCCCTCACCACCTCGGGCGGGGTCTTGTGGTTACGAATCGCTGCCAGGATAAATCGGCTGGGGATTCCGGCGGCCCTGGCCATAGCTGCCAGCAGAACCGATTTCTGAATGCAAAAGCCCTCCCCTTCCTGCAGCACCTTGGAGGCACGGTAATCCTTCAAGTCCCAGGAGCCCTTGTACATGTTGTACCGGCAGCCATCCCGGACACAGTAAAAGAGCCTGGTCAGTACGTCCCGGCGACTGCTGCGCTCCCCGGAAATACAGTTGACGACAGAACGGATCATAGGATGATCATGATCCATGGTCTCAGTAACCTTAAGGTACTTTTCCAGATCCACTTTACTCCTCCTTACTCTTCCGTAATCTCTTTCTTAGCCTCAATTTTTTACCCGTTAGGGTTTCTATAGATAAAGCTATGATGTGGCGAACCCCATCACTACTCCCCAACTGCAATCTCTTGAGATAGTATGGGCCCCTTAAGTAGGCTGGAGCTTTCCCTCGCTCGTTTATGGACCGGTATATATCCTGACGTCTTTACCCCGGGTCAGGAAGGTGATGGCACCATCCAGATCAGTGCGAAAGACCCGGATACCTTTCTTTCCAACCCGTTCCAAAACCTCGGGATCGGGGTGTCCAAAAGGATTATTCTGACCGGCACTGACCACTCCGTATTTGGGGTTAACCTGGTCTACAAAGTCCTCGGACCAGGAATACCGGCTTCCGTGGTGCGGCAGTTTCAGGACCGTTGCGGAAAGATCAATCCCGGGCTGACCGGAAAGCAACTTAAGTTCTGCCGTCCCTGCGTCGCCGGTCAGCAAGAACGATGTATTCCCCAGAGTGACCTTACTTATAATCGAAGTCTCATTCCCCGGATCGCTGAAATCGCCTGGCCCTGGAGCCCACAGCCACATCCTGGTTGTCTGGTCGAGAGAGATCTCCCGTAATCCGTGCAGAGTTACCAAATCACCATCGACTTCACGTGGATCGGTAAAACACCCCTCTCCCGCGACTACCACCCGGGCCGGGCACTCTCGTAGCACACTTTTTAGTCCTTGCAGGTGATCAATGTGCGGATGAGTGGCAATGGCCAGATCAATGCTTCTTATCCCCTGTCGGCGGAGATAGGGAAGGACCACTTCCAGCCCTGTATCAAATAATTCTGATCCTCCGCCATCCACCAGAACGGTAAACCCCCGGGGGGTCTTGACGAAAATGGCATCCCCCTGCCCCACATCACATACCACAACCTGCNNGTCTCGGAACTGGCCCGGTAACAATAGGGATCCCGCAAAGATCAGTATCAGGCCAAACCCCAGGCCGAAACGAAATCGCCAAGCTCCATTAAGAATCGTTCCCGGCCACCCATCCCTCCGGTCCGCCAGATCCTTATTCAAGACTCCCGGGTGAATAGGAAGCTTTACCCACAGGAGTATGATACCTGCGTATGCAGCTATAACCGCCCAGATTTCGGGCCGTGCCACCCACAGTAAACTGCCCGGAATCCCGCCCAGTAAGCCTGCACCTCCCTCTACAATTGCGGTTAGAAAACCGGCTGGAACCATGAAAAATGAAGCCAACCACTGGCTGCACTGGGCCGCAACTACTCCCAAAAAGCCGAGAACAACTGCAACTCCCGCCACGTTAACCAGCAACAAATTGGCAACGACAGAAATTAGACTTACCAGGTTAAAGTAATAGCAGGCCAGAGGCAGAGTTGCCACCTGTGGGGCCAGGCTTAGCAGAACCGCCTTTTTCCAGGGAAGTTGCACCTTCGCCTTATCCCTCCAACGGGGATAGAGGTAGATCAGGCCCCAGGTAGCCAGGAAGGAGAGCTGAAAGGAGATCTCGAACAGGTTTGCCGGGTTTATCAATAACAGAACTATACCCGCCAGGGCCAGTGAGGTCGGCAAATCCTCCTCGCGCCCAAAATAATGAGCCATGAGCCCCAGGCAGGCCATGATCGAAGCCCGTACCATCGGAGATGGCCACCCGGTCAGGAAACCATACAACATGATCAAAGTGAAAACCATTAGAAAACGGGTCGACTTGCTCTTCCCCAGACGATTAGCCACCCAAATGCCAATGAGAACTATAAATCCCACGTGGAACCCGGAAACCGAAAAAACATGGACTAACCCGGACTGCTGAAACCGGGCATACTGCTCCTCACTGATCTCCCCTTGAAATCCAAAGAGCATCCCCTCCAGCAACACCAACTGCTCATCACTCATACCGGCCTGAATGGCCTGGTGTCCTCGCCTGATCACTTCATTCAGGAGCGTCTGCCCCAAGCCCGACTGATTGGCGATCACTTGAGGAGGAGGTTGCTTATTAACTCGTAAATTGTAGAAGATCCCCCGGTGAGCCCAGAACTCACGGTAATTAAAATCACCCGGGTTAGAGGGTCCCCTTATCTCGCGCAGGGAACCGTTAACCACCAGCAGGTCACCCTTTTTAAGAGACGGGATGACAGGAAGGAAGACTCGGACCTTAAACCCCTCTTCCTGCAAGAGTCCAATAAAACGCTGTTCCCCCTCCTTGATCTGCGGCCGTTCCAAAACCAGAACCTTCGCCCCGGAAAGATAAGCCTCCTGGTAATCCGGGTGCTGCGGATGGACCCCATGCCAATAAACAAAACCCATAAACACTGTGGCCGCCAGAAGCAAAATCACAGTTTTCCGCCACAGGAGCATCAGAAAGCCACAGCTCAGCCCCAGGATGATCAGCCACCAGATATCGCCCCATTCAGCGACCGCAATTCCGGCAGCAAGTCCCAAAAAGATCCACAGCAGAATCCGATTTATTTTGACCACCTACGTTCTGATTGGGCCAGCAAACTACCTCACCCGGACCAGGTCCTTGATTTCCGCGTATCTTTTCTCCCCAATACCCGAAACTTCCTGGAGTTCCTCAGTGGACTTAAAGCCTCCGTTTTTTTGCCGGTAGTCGACAATCCGTTGCGCCAGGGCCGGACCGATGCCAGGCAGTCTCTGGTCAAGTTCCTCAACGGTTGCCACATTTATATTGAGAGGACCATTGTTTACTGCCATCGACCCGGNNCGTTTATGGTCCAAGTCGTTTCCTCACCCACCTTGGGTATTACGATTCTTTCTCCATCGGAAATGGGCGCTGCCAGGTTCACCATGGTCAGGTCAGCGTTCTCCCCCGGCCTTGCTTTTTCTAAAGCCTGAAAAACCCGATCCCCTTCCTGCATCTCCAGAACCCCCGGACTTGCGACCTCCCCCACCACATAGACATATATCCTCTGAGACTTTTCCGATGTCTCCGGGTTCTGCACCACCGGATTGGTCAGGCTGGCCTGGAGGTTTCTTTTTTCCTGGGTGTACACCCCGTACTGGTACCCCAGCCCAAAGCTGATCAACACCGCAATAATAGCCGCCATTAACATCCGTTTGTCAATGTCAAACATGTTCCAACTCCTTTGTCCAGCGCTAGATATTATTTCTACAGATCCAAGTTTTTTCCTCCCGATTTGATGTCTTTCGATTTCGCCAGCCAGAATTCACCGGCTTCAATAACAATCGGCCCAAATTCGGTCGGTTTCTTGGTTGGAACCAATATCCAATAATCAGCCCAATGCATAATATAAAGGTAATTACTGGCAGATTGATTGTCTTACAGCTTGCAACCGAACTGAGACTATTAGGGGGGCATGGGCAGATTATGATGATAAAAACATCGAAAGGGGCCGTCATTAATGGTAATGGGACCTTTCAGAACGAGCAGACCATAGTATTTCTTGAAACCACAAGATCGGGGTCCAGCCGGGATGCTCTTCGGGCCGCGCACCGGTTGGGGTATCAGGTTGTACTCTTTACCAGACGCAGCCGTGACCGCTCCAACTATCCCGAAGTAAGCCAAATGATTCAAATCCAAAATTTCAGCTTTAATGCCTTGAACGATCAGATCACGGCATTGCAAAAACAGGGAAACCAGGTGAAGGCAATATTGAGTTTTGTAGAGCCATACGTGTATTTGGCTGCTAGCCTCGCTGAGTCTCAGGGGTTAAACCTCTTTTCTTCTGAAGCCATGATGAAGATGGAAGACAAAATCGTGACCAGATACACGCTCGCGAACACCCCCTATAATCCCTATTTCGCAGTTATTCATGACCGGACCGAGTTGCCAGAATTTGTGGAAAAACACGCCAATATGGGGCTCTTGGTGCTTAAATCCCCCAAAGCCTCCGGTTCCGGAGGGGTTTTACTCGCGGAAGATGCCGGGCAATTAAAAACCTATGCCAATCATCTTTTCAACCGTTATCCAGGTCTGCCCATCCTGGTTGAGGAATACCTTCCCGGACAGCAGTATTTGGTGGAGGTTCTGGTCTATGACAACCAGGTCCACATGGTGGCGGTTATTGAACAGGAAATCACTTTTCATCAGCGATTCATCGTAACCGGATATTTGGTACTGGCGAAATTGCCCGAATCCTTCCTTAATGATCTGGGCACTGTTGTTTCTTCAATAATGAAGGAATTCGGAATGAGCATGGGGACCTGCCATCTGGAGTTGCGACTGGTTGGCGACAGCTGGAAACTGATTGAGGCCAACCCCAGAATTTCCGGGGGGGGCTATGAACCAGATGATAAAAACCTATTGCGGTATCAACCTGGTCAAAGAAACAGTGCGGCTTGCACTTGGCGAGGTGCCAAATGTTGAAAAACAATTCTCCCGTTATGTATTTACACAGTATTTAACTGCATCCTCCTCTGGAGTTCTCAAGTTAGTTACCGGGAGGAACCGGGCCTCAAGGTATCCCGGGGTAACTGACGTCTACATTAAATACATAAGAGGAAGCACCATCGGCCCGCCATCATNNATAATGGCCATAGGGGACACTCCTGAGGAAGCCAGAAAACAGGCCAAAGCTGCAGCCAGCGAAATTCGCTTTCACCTGAACAGTCAGCAATAAAGGGGGGAGAAGTTTGCCGGTAGTTGGAATGATGCATCATAAGACAGATCCATCCCGGGTTAATAGGGCCTACGCGTGTGCCACCGTAGCCAAAGCCGAAGGCATACCCTTCTACTATTTTACACCCGACGAAGTGGATACTCAGAATGAAACCATTCTCGGCTATATTTATGAAGACGGCCGGTGGGTTAAACAAAGCCTCCCATTTCCTGATGTTGTCTACAATACGGGCAGTCCTCAGGAATTCAAGCAATACTCGGCAACCATAGAAGCACTTAAAAAAAGAGTCCCATTTACCACCACTGCCCTGGGGAACAAACGGCGGGTTTATGAAAGATTAAAGGAGGGCAAAAAATACGCGGAGTATCTACCACCAACTACAGTTGTCCGCGGCCCGTCAGAGCCGCTCCGGTTCCTGGAGCAGTATAATCAAGTCATCATTAAACCGGCTGATGGGCGAAAAGGGATCGGGGTGGTCTATGCTGAACAAATACCCCATGGCATCAGAGTCATCGAGGCACAGCAGAGCCGGATACTTTCCCGGGAGCAGTTCAGTCAGTATATTGAAGAAACCATGCTCCACAAAAGCCACCTGGTTCAGCCCTACATTAAAAGCGTCACCAAATGCGGTCTGGCCTGTGACTTTCGCTTGCACGTCCAAAAGAACGGACAGGGTGAATGGGTCTTTGTCGCCGCATTTGTCCGGGTCGCTCCACCAGGCAGCATCATCTGCAACATCAGCAGCGGTGGATATTTTAATTACCTGAAAGCCTTTTTAATCAACGAATACGGTGAGCTTTATCGCAGTATCCGCCAGCAACTTAAACAGTTTGCCCTGGGTCTGGCCAATCATCTGGACGAGATTCATGCCGAAAAGTTTAACTCAAGACTTGACGAACTGGGGATTGACATCGGAATTGATGAAAATGAACAAATCTGGCTTTATGAAGTAAACTGGAGACCAGGTTCACCACCGGCTCTATATCTGGAACTGGATGTAATTAAGAATGCTCTCGAATACGCCGTTTTTGTTGCCCGAACAAAAAAAAAGCAGGTCAAATAGGCTTTACTACATGAGTGATCAATCTTGATCCGTAATCGGTACTCCTAAAAAGAGCGGATGAGGCTGGTGTCNNGACACCAGCCTCATCCGCTCTTTTCATCTTAAGGACAGCTTTCCTTTCCTGCCTGCTGGAGCATATCCAAAACCGTCCTTGAGTTGCAGGAGGTCTCCCCGGCGACCCGTGTCACGATCAAAACTATTCAGCCGATGTTTCTTTTTTGCCTTTCAAACGTAAATGATATATAGAAGGAGGTTTGAAAGTTGGCCAACGATTTCCTTCAGCTATATGAGCGCTGCTATGATGACATATACCGCTATGTCTATTGCAGGACCGGTGACCCCTGGTGTACCGACGATATTGTCAGCGATGTTTTCCTGAAAGCCTACCGGCATTACGATTCTACGCGCCCGACCCACAAGGCCTGGCTGGTGACCATCGCCCGGAATACCATCGTTGATTATTACCGCAAATCCGGCCGGGAATTGCCCGGGGAGGTTCCGGAAAGCCTCACCTTCATGACAGTGCTGGAGGATCTGGAACATGATCTGGAAAGGGCCTGCCTGAAGAGCGCTCTCAGTCAATTGGATAGTGAACAGTTCGAACTGATTAACCTCCGCTTTTTCGGTGGACTCAAATTTAAGGAGATAGCAGTGGTTTTGGGTACCAAACAAGCCAACATAAAAACCAGGTTTTACCGTACTCTGGAACAGCTCAGGAAGAAGGTGGAGTCATGTTTGGCAAGCGAAAACAGCTAGATGATTGGGGGCTGAAGGTGGAAGCTCTGCGCGAAGAGATTCCGGTCAATCAGGAGTTGAAATCCCGACTACGTGCCGAATTCGATTCCCGGCCAGTTTCCCGAAAAAAACCAACTCTGGCCTATGCGGCGGTGCTGACAGTTGCGATGGCCCTGGCTTTGTGGCTGGGTTGGGGGAACCGTGAAACCGGTCATATGAATCCGGCCCTGGCCGCCGACCTAAAGATCATTAACCAGGTATCCCTGGTGGACATCGCCTCGGGAAGCAATATGCCGCCGGTGGTTGGCAACGACATTCTTTACATTCCAGTGACAGGTCAGGGAACCTACAGCCTACCGCTTCAATCTGACAAACAGGCTGGAGCCAGAAAAATCACCGACAGCAAAATACTTTTTAATGCCCTCTCCCATGATGGCAAAACAGCTGCCTATTCTGACAGCAAGGGAATTTACTTATATGATCTGGAGAGCAAGACAACTCGCACCCTGATCGAGGGCAATGACTACGATCTCTTTTACGAAGAACCATCCTGGAGTACAGATGATGAGACCCTGCTCGTTACCCGCAAACAGATCGAATGGTTGGAGCATGGCTTTAACGTCAAGGGCCTTGATATTTACGAGATCAGTCGCAACGGAAAGGACCTGCGGAAAATCACATCCGGCAGTAAGGCCTCATATATACCACGGAGTGAGGACATCCTTTTCGAACGTGACGGGAAGGTACTGGTCAGAAAGGCTGACGGCGAGGAACAGGTGGTGGATGAGGGACGGTTCCCCTCAGTATCACCGGATGGATTCTATATAGCATATGTTAAGTCAAATCAGGAGGAGAAAAAGTTAAGTGAAACGGCCAGTGTGATCACCGACCTTTCCGATGTCTACGTCTGTTCGGTTAACAACTATGCAGATGGCCGGAAGCTTACCGCCAACTATGCCAATCGTTACAAGAACGAAGAGGAATGGTTTAATAGTCTCGATCCTTCAGATGGCAAACAGAGCCTGATAATAAGCGGGATGTACGACTTCTATAACCCTGTCTGGGGCACAGACTCAAGCACCCTCTACGTCTTAAAAGGGGGCAACAACGAAAACACGCCCCTGCGAATCACCCGTATCAACTTAAGCCCAAAAACCCTGGCGGCTGAGGATACTGTAGCCCGCTACCTGGAGGCCGGTATTACCCGGGATGACGATTTTGCCAGGAGCCTTTTAACAGATCCAGCGGGATACCTCACCATTTCCAACCCGCATCCGGTGGCCTACTCCATTACTGGCAGCCGTGAGGAAAATGGCCAGACCTACGTGGACGCCCGGCAGACAGTGGCCTACAATGCCGATAGCTACTATGTGCTAGGTCAGATCCGCTTCTATCTGGTTAAGGACAAAGAGGGATATAAAATAGAGCGCACCGCTAGCCGTGAAGGTGGAGTTCAAGTCTTCGGACGGGAGGATGGCATCTATTTCCGCGAGGGTGATAAAGACCAGGAGCAGATGTTACTGCCGGTGGAAGGTATAACGCCGCCTGGAGCAGATAATATGAGAAGGCTCTCTTCCCTGGCCTATAGCCCCGATAAAAAACTGTTGCTGTATACTATCCAGGAACCTGATTCGTTTACAGTAATCGCTCACGATCTGCAATCGAATAAAGAGCTATTTTCCCATAAGATCACCGATGGAGAATCGGCAGTCATGGATGTAAGTTTTAACGGCAATCATCAATACGCAGTGATTCGCTATTATGGCGATTCCCATCAGAGCGTAAAACTCTATGACGTCCGGAAAAAAGCCTTTACCCCCGCACCGTTCCTGGATAATGCCATGAACGCTTTCTGGGCAGGGGAGAAACTGCTGGTGGAAAAAGCGGGGGCCGGTGGGACTATCCGCTTAATGTATGATCCTAAAGCCGCGACGGCGATCATAGGCGGGTAATACCGCCTGAGAAAACTAAGTAGTATGGCGCTGCGGCAGCTTGCCGTAGCGCTTTCCTTTTTCCGGAGCCGTACGTACGGGCCTCGTACATGGCCCTGGTAAACCCCAGTCGATTCTAAAGTGTAATTTGGTCACTTAACACCCGTAAACTGGCTGCGGTAAAGTTCAGCGTAAAACCCGCCCTGGGCCATGAGTTCTTTGTGACTGCCCTGCTCAATGATTGACCCGTGGTTCATTACCAGGATCAGGTTGGCGTCACGGATGGTTGAAAGACGGTGAGCGATTACAAAACTGGTCCTGCCTTTCATGAGGTTGGCCATGGCCTGCTGGATTAACACCTCAGTACGAGTATCAACATTGCTGGTAGCCTCATCCAGAATAAGAATAGGACGATCGGCCAGAATTGCCCGGGCAATGGTGAGCAGTTGTTTCTGTCCCTGTGATATGTTGGAGGCTTCTTCATTAAGGATGGTATCATAGCCCGCAGGAAGGGTCGTTATGAAGTGGTGGGCATGGGCAGCCTTGGCCGCCTTGATAATTTCCTTTTCCCCGCTTCCCTCAAGTCCGTAAGCGATATTATCCTTGATGGAACCGGTAAAAAGCCAGGTATCCTGCAAAACCATGCCAAACATAGCCCGCAGCTCCTTTCTCGTCATATCCCTTATATCGACACCGTCGACGGTTATCCTGCCGTCCTGTACCTCATAGAAGGCCATAAGCAAGTTCACCAGGGTGGTCTTGCCGGCCCCGGTCGGCCCTACGATGGCTACGGTCTGACCTGCTTCCACATTCAGATTAAGGCCCTTGATAAGCTGCCTGTCCGGTTTGTAACTGAAACAGACATCTTCAAAGCGGATATATCCTTGGGGGGAACGAACCACTGCCGTTGCTTCCGAGTCGGGTCTTTCCTCCTCTTCATCCAAAATTTCAAATACCCGCTCAGCGGAAGCCACTGTCGACTGCAGAATGTTGGTTATACTTGCAACCTGAATTATGGGCTGTGTAAACTGGCGCATGTACTGAATAAACGCCTGAATATCGCCTATCTCAATCGCCCTCCGCGCCACCAGCATACCTCCCCCCACACAGGCGATTACGTAACCGACGTTATTTACAAAATTTAACGCCGGATAGATGATGCCGGAAATGAACTGGGCTTTCCATCCCACTCCGTATAATCGGGAATTGATTCCCCGAAATTTTGTGACAGAATCATCCTCTTTTCCAAAGGCCTTCACGATCTTGTGTCCCGAACACATTTCCTCGATATGACCGTTCAGTTCCCCAATACATCTTTGCTGTTGAACGAAAAACCGCTGTGAATACCTGGTGATCACGGCAGTGAACATACTGCTGGCCGGTAGCGTAAACAGGGCAATCAGTGTCATAAGGGGACTGATGGACAACATCATTATCAGAATACCGACTACAGTAAGCAGGGAAGTCAGCAGTTGGGTCAGACTCTGCTGTAAAGTCGTTGCGATGTTGTCCATGTCATTGGTTACCCGGCTCAAAATTTCACCATGGGTGCGCTGGTCAAAGTAGCTGAGCGGCAGACGGTCCAGCTTGTCTTTGACATCGTTGCGCATCTGGAAAACCGTTTCCTGAGATACGCTGGCCATAATGTAGGCCGTGGCATATCGGAGCAAGGCGCTTATGATGTACAACAGGGTCATGATAAGCAGGATACGGCCAATATAACCAAAATCAAAACTCGGAATGGGCCGGTGCCGCAATTGGTTGATATACGCCAAGGGCATATTATTATGGATGGCGGAGTAAAGCTGCATGTAATAGGCGTACTTGGCAAGGACACCTTCAGCCAGCTTTGTGGTAGCCTTGCCCATTACCTTGGGGCCAACAACGTATATGACCGTACTGACGGTCGACAGCAAACCCGCAGCTAACAGGCGGTTTTTCTGAGGCATAATATACAGTGATAAACGCTTCACCGTGCCCGAAAAATCCTTGGGCTTCTCAGTGGGTCGCGCCAGAGCGGCGGGGNNCTCTGTATTCTGTCTGCCCGCGACAGTTTCGGCCATCAGGCAATCTCCTCCTCCGATAACTGCGACATTACTATTTCGCGATAAACCTGACAGGTAGTAAGCAGTTCCCGGTGCTTGCCAAACCCCACAAGTCGTCCTTCATCCAAAACCGCAATGTTATCGGCATCCATCACGGTACTTACCCTTTGTGCAACGATGATTACCGTAGCATCGCTGGTTTCTTGTTGGAGTGCTGCCCGTAAGCGGGCTTCGGTCTGAAAATCAAGTGCCGAAAAGCTGTCATCGAAGATATAAATGCTGGGCTTTCGTACCAGAGCCCGGGCGATCGAAAGTCGCTGCTTTTGACCTCCGGACAGGTTTTTACCACCCTGTGATACTTGGGAATGGTAGCCGTTTTTCATCGCCTCGACAAACCCCGCGGCCTGAGCAACCTCGGCGGCGTGGCATATCTCTTCGTCACTGGCATCATCCTTTCCATAACGGATGTTGTCGGCCACAGTTCCGCTGAACAGTACCAGAGTTTGAGGCACATACCCTATTCTGCGCCGGAGTTCTTTTTGCGCAACCTCACGAACATCTACATCGTCAACCAGCACACTCCCCTGGGTTACGTCGTAGAAACGGAGAATAAGGTTGATCAGGGTGGACTTGCCGGATCCGGTACCGCCAATTATAGCCGTTACCTGACCAGGCTGGGCGGTGAATGAAATCCCGCTCAGGGCAGGGGCCTCGGCCCCGGGGTAGTAAAAGGTGACATCCCGAAATTCCACCATGCCTTTGCAGTTCTCCCACTGCTTCGGCTCCGGCGGGGCCTTAATTTCAGGCTCCATATCCAAAACTTCATTGA
>DCTH01000076.1 GCA_002329495.1 Syntrophothermus sp. UBA1445
TTTGCTATTAACTGGATCAGTTGAATAACAGTTCATAAGGTTTTCGTTCCTTGATAACCACCAATACACTGCAGTTGGTACCACTGCTGATGGTAAGGGACTGCCCCTTCTGGTTTGACCATTGTAATCGGCCATCAGTCTCCGCCAGTTTGATCCTTACCTCCACCACATTCCCCGGCGGAACCAGACCATCCACATACCGGGGGTTGCCGAATGTCTGGACCAGGTCTGACTCTGATATCGGTGTGGCGCCAATGCTGTCAATACTGCCAAATATGTAGCCGTATTCTTCGCGGGAGGCATAGTCGGGTGAGACCTGTGCCGGCATACCTTCATTAAGTCGCTTGGAATCAGTCATGGAGAGATAACAGTATACGGTTTGTGGTTCTCCAGCCTGGCTGTACATAACGCCGCCAAACTGCACCGTGTCAGGGATAGTACCGGTAAAAGCCCACACCGCCACCGCAGCCAGGAGGGCGAACAACCCCAGGAGCAATACCCAGATTGATGGGTTGGTGACTTTAACATATTCGTTAAGCTGTTCTGGTGAAGAAATTCTTTCCAGCGAGCTTTTACGGAAAATACTGTTCTCCATAAAGACCCCTCCTGCCTCATCCTCAATAAGGTAATTAATTCAACAAACAGCGATATTGTCCTTTAGCCAGGAGTAAAAAAAGATTGATGAAAGATGGATCAATGAAGCCATATTTGAACGGGTGTTCTGGAATCAGGAAAACCGGGATGTGGCAAACGAATCAGCTGTCCCAACCCGGTCGATTTTTGCCGGTCATAGTATGCGCCCTCCTCTTGGTTCAAGAATGTTGATCATATATACGTTTGTGTCGTCCTGAGCAGTCTAAATATTTGTTGATGCCAATAGTTCGCCACACCATCTGATTATCCTTCACCGAGGTAACAAAGATGCGGCTCTGGACCCATTGTTGTGAAATGTACTCTTTGGGTATAATACAGCGAAGGGTTGCTGGCGTTACTAACCCGGCGGGTGTTTAATGCTCGGCCCGGGATAAAGGAGACAGGTATGGAACAGATAGAGCTGATTGCCACCGCTGCCTTCGGACTGGAAGCGGTAGTCGCCCGGGAGGTCCGGGCCTTGGGATATGAAGATGCAACGGTTGAAGACGGCAAGGTTACCTTTCGGGCTGACCTGCGAGCCATCTGCCGGGCCAACCTGTGGCTGCGCAGTGCTGACCGGGTACTGCTTAAAATTGGATCTTTTCCGGCCACCACTTTTGAGGAGCTTTTCCAGGGGACCAAACGGCTTAACTGGCCTGATTGGCTGCCGAAGAATGCCAACTTTCCGGTACAGGGCAAGTCGGTCCGGTCGGGTTTGTTCAGTGTACCCGACTGTCAGGCGATTGTTAAGAAGGCCGTGGTTGAGAAGATGAAAAACCGCTACCATGTGGAGTGGTTTAAGGAGGATGGTCCCCGCTATAGTATCGAGGTAGCGCTGCTGAAGGACATTGCCACCCTGACCATTGATACCAGCGGCCCGGGTCTGCATAAGCGAGGTTACCGCAAGTTAACTGGTAGTGCGCCGATCAGAGAAACCCTGGCAGCGGCTCTGGTTAGCCTGAGTGTCTGGCGGCCGGAGAGGGTCTTGATTGACCCCATGTGCGGGAGCGGGACCATTCCCATTGAAGCAGCCTTGATTGGACTGAATATGGCTCCGGGTTTGAATCGGGAGTTCGCATCCGAGTCCTGGCCGGTGATTCCCCAGAAGCTGTGGCAGGAAGCCCGGCGGGAGGCCAGGGATCTCATCCGGTCTGACCGGACCTTGACCATCCGTGGTACCGATATTGATGAGGAAGCCTTAAGCCTGGCCCGCTATCATGCCCGTGAAGCCGGGCTGGAAGGTAGGATCCACTGGCAGCGTCTGCCGGTGTCCGAGCTGCGGGCGCGGCAGAAGTACGGCTGCATAATCTGCAACCCGCCTTATGGTGAACGCTTGGAGGACATCCCCACCGTCGAAGGGCTCTACCGGGAGATGGGACAAATCTTCAAGCCGCTTGATACCTGGTCAATCTATGTGATCACCGCCCACCCGGGTTTTGAGAGGTTGTTCGGAAGGCCTGCCGGACGAAAACGCAAGCTGTATAATGGGCGCATCCAGTGCAACTTCTACCAGTACCCGGGCCCCCGCCCACCCCGCCGGAACCCCGAAACCTAAAATGACCGAGGAGGGCATGGGGACGGTTCGTGTGTCCTCCCCCCGATGTCCGCCAGGTGCGGGCAGTGCCGGCTATTCCGCAATCTTGTTCAGCAAAAACTACATAAAAGCCAGTGATGAAGTTAATGATACTAAGAGCGAGTACTGAGGCAAGAGGTCGTTCTAATGGTTCTGGTGATCCTGCGTACGGTGATACTGTTCACAGTGGTGGTGGTGGTTCTCCGCATCATGGGGAAACGCCAGATCGGTCAGCTGCAGCCCTATGAGCTGGCGATAGTAATATTAATTTCCGAGCTGGCAGCCATACCGATGGAAAACACCGCGATCCCCA
Organism: Syntrophothermus sp. UBA1445; assembly: GCA_002329495.1. Classification (GTDB taxonomy): domain Bacteria; phylum Bacillota; class Syntrophomonadia; order Syntrophomonadales; family DTU052; genus DTU052. The sequence continues at coordinate 2,520 of DCTH01000076.1, forward strand.
TCCTGGGAGGCCTGATCCCGATATTTGTCCTGTTTACAGCTCAGATGCTGTTAGCGTATATATCTCTGAAAAGTGAGAAGGCGCGCGGGATAATCTGCGGCACTCCCAGTGTTTTAGTGGAGAACTCCAGGATTGTGGAAGCGGAGATGAGAAAGCAGCGTTATAACATAAATGATCTCCTGGAGCAGCTGCGTTCCAAGAACGTGGCGAACCTGGATGATGTGGAGTATGCTATCCTCGAAACCAGCGGGCAGTTGAGCGTCATTCTGAAATCCCAGAAAAGGCCGCTTACACCGGAGGATCTCAATATACCTACCAGCTATGAAGGCCTTCCTGTCACCTTGATCATTGACGGATTTATCTTTCATGACAACCTGAAGAGACTTAACCTCAGTTTTGAATGGTTACATGCGGAGCTTAATAGAGTCGGGATTGTCGATCTTAAAGATGTCCTTTTCTCATATATCGATACCAAGGGGAATCTCTTTTATCAGGAGAAGGAGGGCATCGGAAAAGAAGCCAAAGGAGTATTAAAGCAGCCATGAAACAAGTGGTCATTTCGCTGGTTATACTCGGGTTAATCACGGGCATGGGCTTGTGGGTTAACGATCAAATGCGGGAATCGGCACAGCACCTGGTGACCCATATTGATATAGTTGCCGATGAAATAAAGTATGAGCGCTGGACGGAGGCGATGAAACGTACCGAGAGGCTGGAGGAGGCATGGAGTAACCGGGTAGGTTGGTGGCCCATCATCCTGGATCATCAGGAGATTGACAACATCGAATTCTCGCTGGCCAAGATCAAAGAATACGTGGCGAATAGGGACAAACCCCTTTCCCTTGGTCAGTTATCCGAATTGAAGCTGATGATCGAGCACATCCCGGACAAAGAAGCCGTCACCCTAAAAAACATCCTGTAGAAAAAACTCCAGGAATGGGTGGGACGCGAAGCAGCAAACCAGCCAACTTTGGTATGGATAAATGAACCGCCCCAACTTGGGGGCGGTTCCCGGTAACCTGTTATTCGAGGTTAGGCAAACATCTTTTTCAGTTCTGGTTTGAGGATCTTACCGGTCGGGTTCTTCGGCAGTTCGGGCAGGAATTTCACGAATTCGGGAATTTTGTACTTGGCGATTTTGTCGCTCAGGTATTCTTTGACTTCTTCCGCAGTCATGGTATCAGGTTCATTCAGAACGATACAGGCTGCCACCCGCTCGCCCAAAGCCGGGTCAGGCGCACCGATTACTGCGACTTCCATAATTTTGGGGTGCTTTTCCAGGGGAATTTCAATTTCCCGGGGATAGATGTTCTCCCCACCGCGGTTGATCATCTCTTTCTTGCGCCCGGCGATATAGATGAACCCGCTCTCATCCATCCAGCCCATATCACCGGTATGCAGCCAACCATCCTTTATAGTCTCGGCAGTTGCTTCAGGTTTATTAAGGTACCCGATCATAACCGCATCACCCTTGATGCAGATCTCGCCTTTCTCGCCATAGGGCAGGATATTGTTGTCATCGTCCATAATTTCAATTTCCTGGTTAGTATAAGACTTTCCTATAGACGCCCAGTTCTCTTCGACACCGTAACCGGAGCAGGATACCCCGCAGGCTTCGGTCAAACCATAGCCGTCAATAACCCGCACTCCAAATTTATCTTTAAAAGCTGCCACGATATCCAGCGGCATCGGGGCGGCGCCAGAAAACGCTAGCCTTAGTTTCATCCTGTCCATGTCTATCTTGGCCGGATCGGCCACAGCCACGATGTAAGCATACATCGCCGGAACTCCCATAACTATGGTGACTCCATAGCGGGTAACCGATGGCCAGAAATCATCAGGAGAAAAGATCTTTCTTATGCAGAGGGTTAATCCCTGGTAGGTGTAAGGATAAGTCCAGACACACAGGGGGTTGGTATGGAACATCGGGAGTATTATCATCATGACATCACCGGGTACGGTGGCATTCATGCCAGCCATATTGGTGCAGATTGAGAACTCGCCTTTATTGGAGAGAAGGATACCCTTGGGCATGCCGGTGGTTCCGGAAGAATAAAGAAGGAGAAATGGATCGTCGGGACTCTGTGGTACTAGACACTCATCGGCAGGGTAATTGTCAAGGATATTCTTCAGGGTAGTCTCAGCTATTTTAACATCGTGGGGAATTCCGGTTTCGACTTCAACTACTATAGGCTTATGGCTGGAGAGTTCCCATCCCCGGGCAAATTCGGCCATGAATTCGCTGCCTACGAACGCAACCTTGGGCTTGGAATCCTCCAGTACGTAGGCGATCTCAGGACCTTTCAGCATGTAGTTTACTCCACCGGCAACGGCGCCGAGTTTTTGAGCACCGAACGTTGTGTAGTAGACATCAGGGGAGTTAAGAATCATAACTGATACAAAGTCCCCCTTGGTAACACCCTTCTCTTTGAGGTAGTTTCCTACCTTATTGGAGCGCTCGTTGGTCTGGGCATAGGTTATTACCTCATCATAATAAAGGATATGAGTTCGGTCTGGAATTTCCTGGGCGCGTACGGTAACCAGTTCGGCCATGCTGTCAAAATGCAGGCGCAAGCCTTTCAGAGTTTCTATTTCTTCCAGGGGATACATGGCGCGGTTTGTACGTTTACTTCTGTCAATCATGACTACACTCCTTTCATTCTCCGAGCAATAATGTTGCTGTTTTCGAAGCCGGGTGTCTGCCATCAGGGGTTTAGGATCAAGCATAGTCAATTGTGGATTCACAATGATGCATGCTTGATTGTGTTGATAAGTCCACAATCACCTCCATTTATTACGAGCATAAAATACGACTATTCATTATATTGCAACATCTATTGTTATAATAATGCATAACCAATTCAAAAGCTAAGGAATATTTTGAACTTTGGGAAATGAATCAGGAGGATCCTACCGGGGTAGGTTAAGGATGAAAGGTGTGTACTGATCGAGATAATACTCCGCCGGTAATGAAGGGATTATAATGTCGACAGGCGAATACGTAAAAGTGAGGAGGTTTAATAATGGAGATAAAAGTTCTGGGTTCCGGATGTGCCAGATGTAATCAGTTGGAGAAAGACGTAATCAATGTCCTGGCGGCGATGGATGTGGCGGCAGATGTGGAGAAGGTGCAGGATATCCAGAAGATCATGTCTTACAATGTTATGTCAACTCCGGCCCTGATTATCAACGGTAAGGTTAAGGCAGCCGGAAGAGTACCGCGGACGGCAGAACTCAAGAAATTCATCAACGAGGAATTATAGGAGATAGTAAACAAAAAATGCTTCCTTGGGCCCGATACGAACGCCGAAGGCCACTTATTGTAGAAAGGTCGGTAA
>DCTH01000208.1 GCA_002329495.1 Syntrophothermus sp. UBA1445
GGTTTGAAAGCCGCGGGTTATCGCATGGAGCCTTCTGCCCTGCGTGACATTGAATTGCCTGCCATTCTCCATTGGAATTTCAATCATTTCGTGGTGCTCCGGGGCTTCAAGAAAGACAAGGTCCTTTTGAACGATCCCGCCTCCGGGCAAACCCAGGTTTCGTGGGAGGAGTTTGACAAGGCCTTTACCGGGATTGTACTCCGGTTTGAGAAAACCGAGAATTTCAAACCCGAAGGCAAACCCAAAAGCGTTATGGCCTTTGCCAAAAGGCGTCTGGAGGGCACTTTGGGAGCCTTTGTCTTTGTTGTCTTGACCGGTATCCTGACCGCCGCGGTGGGTCTGGTAACACCGCTCTTCTCCCGGGTCTTTATGGACAATATTCTCTCCGGTAAAAACCCGGAATGGCTGATTCCTTTTGTTATTGCTATGGCCTTGACTCTGTTGTTCCAATTTGTTGTGAGCATTATTGAGGCCATCTACTGGTTGAAAATCCAGGGGAGCTTTGCGATAACCGCCAATGCCGAATTCATGTGGCATGTATTACGACTACCGGTGGAATTCTTTGCTCAGCGTTTTGCGGGTGATATTGTATCCCGGCAGTCCTCCAATGAACAGATCGCCGGGACGCTCATTCAGCAGCTGGCTCCCGTGTTAATGAACGTCTGTCTCTTGGTATTCTACCTGGCCATTATGATCAATTACAGTATTCCGCTGACCCTGATCGGTATCGCCGCCGCCTTGCTTAACATTGTGGCCATGCGCATTACGGCTCGCAAACAGGTTGACTTAATCCGTTCCGTTCAGACTACCGGTGGCAAACTGATGGGTACTACCATGTCCGGTATTGAGATGATTGAGACTATCAAGGCCAATGGCGCGGAGAACGGCTTTTTTGAGCGCTGGGCCGGATACTATGCGCGGCAGCATAACGCCGAGGTTTCCGTTGCCCGCTTTACCCAATACTACGGCGCTATCCCCGCGTTTTTACAGCAGATAGCTAATGTGGCGATTCTGATGTCCGGGGTTTACTTAATCCTGGACGGCGTATTTACCATAGGTATGATTCTCGCATTTCAAGGCTTTATGACCTCATTTCTAACCCCGGTTAACCAGCTTATCAGTGTGGGTGAGAGCTTTATCACCATGCGCTCCGACATGGAGCGGGTGGAAGATGTTATGAACTACAAGACCGATGTTGTGGATGATACTCAGCCATCACTCACCCCCTCTTCCCCGTGCGAAACGGGCAAGCTGCTTGGGGCCCTTGAAATCAAAAACCTTACTTTCGGCTACAACAAGTTGTCTCCCCCGCTCATTCAGGATTTTTCGATTTCCATCAAGCCCGGTTCATCAGTAGCTTTTGTCGGTGGCAGCGGCTCTGGCAAGTCAACCCTGGCCAAGTTGATTACCGGGCTGTATCAGCCCTGGAGCGGTGAGATCCTGTTTGATGGCCGGCGTAGGGAGGAAATCGATCCCTATACCTTTAAGAGTTCAGTCGCGATGGTCGATCAGGACATTACCCTTTTCGAGGATACCATCGCTAATAACATCCGCATGTGGGACAGCTCAATTGAGGATTTCGCGGTTATTCTGGCCTCCCGGGACGCTGATATCCATGATACCATCGTTACCCGGCCAGGGGGATATTCGCACATTATCAAAGAAGGCGGCAAAAACTTCTCCGGCGGTCAGCGCCAGCGTTTTGAAATTGCGCGTGTGCTGGCCCAGGAGCCGACCCTCATTATCCTGGACGAGGCTACCAGTGCGCTGGATGCCAAGACCGAGGAGATGGTTATGCAGAATATCCGTAACGTCGGTGCATCCTGCATAGTGATTGCCCATCGCCTTTCCACCATTCGGGATTGCGACGAAATAGTGGTCCTGGATAAAGGTCTGGTGGTGGAGCGGGGTACCCACCAGAAGCTCTATGACCGGGGCGGGAAATACGCCGAGCTTGTAACTATGGAATAAAAGGTCAACATCCCGGCGGAATTAAGAGTTAATAATATCGGAGAGGTAAAACCTCATGAATTTCAATATCTTCGATGATCAGATAAATACCCGGCGTGAAAATGACCAGCGAATGATGGAGGGGGCCCTGTCTGACCTCCTGTCGGTGTTGGGTCTTGCCGGCGGCGGCGGAGAAACCCCTGCTCTTAAAGAGGCAACTCGGGGGGCCCTGGAAGTCGTCCTGCGGTCACTGGGTGCCAGAGTTCCCGAAGTACCGGATAACCTGCCGGATATTAACGCGGAACTGGAATACATGCTGCGGCCATCAGGGGTAATGCGCCGTCGGGTTGAGCTGGTGGATGAATGGTGGAAAGACGCTGTCGGACCTCTCCTGGGCAGCACGGTTAACGGCGATATAATCGCCATTATGCCTGCCCGACTGTCCGGTTACGAGTACCAGGATCCCCAAACCAAACAGGTAGTTAAGCTTAATAGGCAGACGGCCAAAAACATTAACCGGGATGCTTTTTGCTTCTACCGTCCCTTCCCCACCCGCAAGCTTTCCCTGATTGACCTGGGTGTGTTTATGCTTAATAGCATATCCCGGGCAGATATTCTCTTTATTATGGGTGCCAGCCTCCTGGTCTCTCTCCTGGGTATGTTCCTGCCATTTATGAACAAGCAGATCTTCGACAGTGTTATTCCCTCCGGAACCAAAGGCGATGTCCTCCCGGTGGCGGCACTTCTGGTCGGGGCAGCGATTGGTTCTACGCTTTTTGGCATTACCCGGAGTATCGTACTTGTCCGCTTCCGTGACAAAATTAATCTTTCGGTCCAAACCGCATCCATGATGCGAACATTTATGCTGCCGGCAACCTTTTTCAAGGAATACTCAGCCGGAGAACTGACCAGTCGCATCATGAGCATGAACACCCTCTGTAATATGCTCTCTGACGCGGTCATGACCACTGGTCTTACGGCATTGTTTTCTTTTGTGTACATATTCCAGATGGTTCATTACGGGCCAGCTCTGGTGGTTCCGGGCATGATGGTTATCCTGGTCATGCTGACCTTTTCAATAATAACCACTTTAATGGAGGTCAAGATTTCCCGCAAAAGGATGAAGATTTCCGC
>DCTH01000204.1 GCA_002329495.1 Syntrophothermus sp. UBA1445
ATATTCGATCGTTTTGAGGACTCTGTTCTAGATATAAGGGCCATGGTGGATTTCCTTGAGAAACGGGGAGCCAACAAAATCGTATTGGCAGGCCACAGCCAGGGAGCCTTGAAGATTCTCTATGCCCTCAGGGAAGAGAAGATAAAAAGCGTTGCCGGAGTGATTATCATTAGTGCCCCGACATCCGCATCCGACATCATGAGATTCCTTCTGCGGAGTCAGCTATATGAAGACGGTTTGCAGCAGGCTCAGGAGTTGGCGGAAAGAGGTGAACATGATCATGTACTGGTTTTTTGGGGTCGCGGCAACCTACCATACCCGTTCTCGGCACGGACCTTTCTCAATATCTATGCTCCAGACTCACCTACAAATACCGTGCTGCTCGCCGAAGGGTTTTCATACCCGATGCTGGTGATTCGGGGTCAATATGATCTGCCTCCTGTTCCTTATCAACTTCTGGAAACAGTTAAGTCGAAATGCAATGATCCTGATCTGTGTCATATTGTGGAGCTTGAGGGGGCCAATCACTTTTATGTGGGACATGAGAAACCTCTGGGTGACACAGTAGTCAAATGGCTGAACAACCTGATTTAGGCCTTTCCAATTTATTCCCCCCCCTTTGTTATATGGGCAGACCTGCCAGTGGAACTGTCATTCGCTAGTGGGGTCTGCTCTCTTGTTTTTATTGCCCCATTTTTGTCTGGGGCTGTCGAAGGAACAGAGGTAATCGTTGTCGAAGTCTAACTGATGCAATTATTCGCCAAAGGATTGATTTGCAGGGTGCATAACCAGAAAATTATATGGCTATCTCTATCCTGGCTGGCGGCTATCGTGTTAGCATTGTATTTCCATTATTATCTCGGTACAGAAATTGTCTACACTCATTTCTTCTATTTCGTATTAGCAATTACTGCCATCTATGCGCATCGATACCTGATACCAGTCGCTTTTTTCCTGGGAGGCATGCATGTATTGCTGGGCTATTTGAATATGGGCGCAGTCTCCGGTACGGCTTCGGTACGTGCCTTGGTATTACTGGTTGTCGCCGTAATAGTTTATAAGTTGATAAACAGCTTCCGTGACCGGGAAAAAGAACTGCAGGAGACTCAGGCCAACCTACAATTGTTGATGGAAAACGTGAGTGATGTCACGTGGATTTTGAACCTGGAAACCCGTCGGTGGGAGTACATCAGCCCCTCCATGGAAAGGTTGATAGGCTATACGATGGAGGAGATCATGAGCCAACCGGTAAAACAGATACTGACTGAGGAAGCATACCCAATAATCGTAGAGAAGCTCGCTGAACGTATCAACCATTTCCTGGTTAATCCAGATGCTGAGAATATTTATAAAGATAAAATCGAGCATACCCGTAAGGATGGATCAACAGTTTGGGTGGAGTTTGTCTCCAAGTATATGAAGAATAAACGCGGAGACCTGATACTGCTCGGTATTACCCGCGATATATCTGACCGTTATCAGATGGAGCAGGAACTGCAGTATAACAACGAGATTATGCAGTCGCTGTTCGAGAACAGCCCTAACCTTATGTCGTTTATTGACAAGGAAGGCAGGTATACCATGGTCTCCCACACACTAGCCCGGACTTTTGGTTTTTCACCTGAGGAAGTGAAGGGTAAACACCTTATGGAGGTTATGCCTCCCAAACTAGCCTCAAAGTATGCTGAGCACATTTCCATGATCATCGCCACCCAGGAATCAGTTGCTTCAGTTGAACTGATGACAACCGGAGATGGCTACCGGGCTTTTGAGATGTGGTGTTTCCCTCTGCGAAGAAAAGGCGGACAGATTGAATTGATCGGCTCTATTGGCATGGAGATAACTGAGCGCCGGCAAGCCGAAGAGAAGATCAGACAGCAAAACCTGGAGATCATCGCGCTTACCAATAATGTCTCTGATATCATAGCCAGATTCGACAGGGATCTCCGCTACCTCTATACCAATCAAAAGACCAAGACTGATCGCCTGGTAGGCAAGACCAATCGTGAACTGGGCATGCCTGAGCCAAATCTGACCATCTGGGAAGATGCAATGCGGACGGCATTCAGAAGCATGTGTGAACAGACGGCAGAGACCAGCAACTACGGTCCCCGGGGCATGAGGTATTACCATTCGGTGATTACTCCTGAATTTGATGAGAATGGTGAAGTAGCAACGGTTATAACCGTTACCCGGGACATAACAGAATTAAAGGAATTGCAACTGGCTTTAAATCTGGAGAAGCAGAATCTTTATATAACATTGGAGAGCATTGGCGATGGCGTAATTTCTACCGACAATCAGGGCAGGATAACCCTTTTGAATAAGGTGGCCGAAAAACTGACCGGTTGGAATCGGAATGAGGCCCAGGGACTGCCGTTTGAAGAAGTATTCCATATCGTGGATGAGGTTACCGAAGAGCGGCGTGAGAGTCCAATCGAACAGGTGCTGAAAAGCAAAAATACCATTGAGCTCAGTAATCATACCGTCCTGATTTCCAAGCAGGGATTGCGGATACCTATTGAAGATATCGCGGCACCGATTGTTGATGAAGTGGGAAATGTTATGGGGGTAGTGCTGGTATTCCGAGATTTCAGCGATAAGAGGGAAAAGCAAAAGGAAATCGTATATCTCAGTTACCATGACCAGTTGACTGGTTTATACAATCGCAGATTCTTTGAGGAGGAGATCAGAAGGCTTGATACCGAAAGAAACCTTCCGATTACCCTGATCATGGCTGATGTCAACGGGCTTAAGCTGACTAATGACGCCTTCGGGCACAGTGCAGGTGATCAGTTGTTACAGAAGGCCGCCGAAGTGATTAAACGGGAATGTCGGGCTGATGACATTATCGCCCGAATTGGTGGAGACGAGTTTTGTATACTGTTGCCGCAAACCAGTTCGCAGGAAGCAAGTGGTATTGTAAAAAGGATAACAAAAGCTATTGCGATAGAAAAAGTCGGGAATACCATTTTGTCCATTTCTTTCGGCTGGGATACAAAGCTTTCGGCCGAGCAGAATATGGATGACGTTTTTAAGAAGGCTGAAGACGAGATGTACCGACATAAGTTGTCGGAAAGCTCCAGCATGCGAAACCAAACCATAAGGGTTATTGTCGAGGCGTTGTATGCCAAACATGCCCGGGAAGAAAGGCACTCATATGCGGTCAGCAAGTGGTGCGGAGAAATAGGAGCAGCATTAGGACTGAGTCAGGAGACCATCCGTGAATTACGAACCGGGGGTCTGATGCACGATATTGGAAAGGTAATTCTGGATGAGCGGGTGCTTACTAAGGCTGAACCTTTAACGGATTTGGAATGGATTGATATCAAACGGCATGCGGAAATCGGTTACCGTATACTTAGTTCGGTAAATGAACTGGCTCAGATAGCCGAACACGTTCTGGCTCACCACGAAAGGTGGGATGGTCAGGGTTATCCCAAAGGGTTAAAGGGTGAACAAATACCTCTGGAAGCGCGGATCATCGCGGTAGCCGATGCCTATGATGCCATGATAACTGATCGACCATATTGCCCGGCTATTTCAAAGGATGAGGCTATTCGCGAGATACGTGAGAATGCAGGCACTCAGTTTGATCCGCTGGTGGCCGAGGTATTTATTGAAAAGGTACTGAAGGAGTAGGAGAGAAGCAGGGCCGACCCCTCACTTGCTTCCTGCTCCCGCATTGATGTCCGCTGTTGACTTTGAGAGCGGGTCTAGTGCCCGCCCTCTTGGCAAGGTTAGCAGAACTTCATCTCACTGCTGATCTCCTACTGGCTACTTTTATCGTCAATCTAACCTACGATAAAGTGCGCAAAGCATGAAATGACCTGCAAGTTATCAATTGATCATTTTTTCCAGCAGCCAGTTGTCGCCTTCCTTGAGCAGTTTACCGGTCAGGGTTATTTCTTTGGTTCCCTCAGGTGATTCATCGGTAGTATATATCTGGAGTACCGCCGAGTCCGGTTTAATGTCGGTCAATTGATACCGGTAGTTTTTCCAGTTAACATAATAGCCCATGCCGGCATCTTTACTTATGTCAACATAGAGTTTGCCATCCCGATCGAAATAGAGACCTTCCCGATATTCATTCAGTAAGAAATCGGCTTCCTTCTTTATAAATGTGTTACGTACAAAGCCTTCCAGTTCGCCATAGTTGGCAAAGCGATCATCCTTGACTGGAAGGATGGTATCTTCACCGATGCCATCTTCCGGGTACTCCGGTTGAAGGATGGCAAGACCGAAGATATCAAAAAAAGCCTCCCGGTTACGATTCAGCAGCTGATCGGCTGCCGCGTACAGGTCCTTTTCCAGCTGGTTGGCAGGGATTGGATTTATCTTTATTGCGCTATCCCCCAGTTCGCTATAAGGTAGTTCAAACTCGGGAAAACCGAAGACATAGGGCGCAATGACATATAACTGGTAGTAGAAGACAAGAGCGTTTTCTCTAAGTACAAAGTCGTCGGCTGAGTAGTACTCACGCAAGCTCTCCGGATAGTCGTCGAAATAGGGGAATTCTTCGGTTCCTTCAATAGCTTTAATCTGCGATATTGCGGTGGCATATGCCTTTTCCAGGGCCCCCTTCTGGTCAATTCCCAGAATATCGGTCAGCGAAAGCTGTTTACCGGTAGTAAGGTCGAAGGTCTCGGCCTTTCGTATATAATTGGGATGGGCCCCGCCGGTATATGCATACCGGGTATTGAGAATGGAGAGGAGGTTGTTACCGCTGTAAGCAACCTCAAAGCTGGTTTCAATACTGTGGGTCCGGACCGGGTAGCCATTGTTCAGCGCGAACTCCTTATCAGCCCGAGCTATCTCCAACTCCTCTTCTCTGATACTGTTCATAAAGCTGTCGATCTGGGCCTGATAGTACTGGTTAATGGTGTTAATCGCGTTGTCATTGTTGGGATTGGCCAGTTCCGGAACGGTAATCTTGGCCTCCAGCAACACTGTTCCGTCATTTTCATCCTTAAAGATCTCAGAATGTACCTTATGTAGTACCTTCACTGAAGAATCCGTTTGGTTGGTGTTTCCGGCTTCCTTGTTGCAACCGGAGAGTATGAGGCAGGGTACTAAAATTAAGACCAAAACTGCTCCCAATTTCCTGAGATAATGGGCCATCGTTTTTCCTCCTTTCATCATTGTCAGTAATAACAGTTAATCTTCATTACACGTTTTCGAGCAGGTATTCCCGCATCTTCTGTTTGCTCCGCAGGGCAATGGTGGAGACGGTACTTTCATTGATACCGGTGAGCTTCGATATTTCCCGGTTGCTGAGCTCACCAAAGTATTTGAGGGCCAGGATCTGACGACTGCGGCCATCCAGACGCATCAATGCCTGGTAAACCAACTTTCGTTCATCATCCACGATGGTTTCGTATTGTTCGGCATAGTCTGCCCCTGTAAGGTCAACATCAGAATCATCCAGGGATACCGTGGTCTTACGGCGGCGAAAATGATCAATCAGGGTGTTGCGGGCGATGGTGAAAATCCAGGGCGTGCATTTGAGCGGGTCGCGCAGCTTGGACAGATTTTCGAGCGCGGTCATAAAAGTCTGTGAGGTCAGGTCTTCGGCATCNNCAAGTTGGCCTTCTGCGCATTAAAGCTTAATAAGTTCCGAGCGACCTTTAAGAAGATCTCACTTACCAGATCCTCGGTATCCTGCTTATGTAAAAGACGGTAAAAGACATAGTTGTATATTTTAGGGAAATAGTCTTCATACATCCGCTCAAAATCGGACGGCAGGGTAAAGTCATACACGTCATTACCCCCCGTTCCTGGTATATCCCGCTGTGCATATTCCAAGTTTGAATTTGTCACATTGCTCGCAGGTCTGCCCCGGTATCGGGCACTCCACACCATCGGCCTCGCCTGCGGCGACGACTATCTCCAGATCATCATCGCTTAGTGCCATTTGTGACCGTACTTTTTCATATTCTTTTTTAAGGGACTTAAACAGACGTCCTCTCAGGTTAGATTCCTGGGAGAAGTCATACTTGGTTGGGTTTAACATGAGCCACCTCCAGAAAAATCATATCCTCATCAGCTCAAATACTGCAGACACAGCATGGTTATATCATCTGCCTGTTCAGCACCATCGGCAAAGCTGTCTACGCTCTGTCTTACGATTTGGATAATATCCGTGGGATTCAGTTTGTCATCAGCCGCGTTCCGATTAAGATCACCAAGCAGTCGCTCGTCAGAAAACAGAGCCAGATCTTTGTTGGTGGCCTCGGTTACGCCATCAGTGTAAAGGAACAGCTTATCTCCGGCGGTGAACATAATCTCCTGTGCGGTATACGTCATGTTATCCGTGGCCGCCAGCACAAAGCTTCGTTTTACCGGCAGCCATTCAAAAGCGTGACCCGCCCGTTTGAAAAGAGGAGGATTATGTCCGGCGTTCACATAGGTAAGTCGGCCGCTTGAGAGGTCCAGAACTCCCATGAAGGCAGTCACAAACATCCCGGCGTCGTTGTCCTCACAGAGGGAATCGTTGGCCTTGTTAAAAACCTCAGCCACATCAAGGCCGGATTGGGCGAGGTTTTTGATCAGGGTTTTGGAACGCATCATAAACAGGGCGGCGGCAATCCCTTTGCCGGATACGTCAGCGATAATCACCGCCAGTTTATCCTCGCCAATCAGGAAAAAGTCATAGAAATCCCCACCCACTTCCTTGGCCGGGTTCATGTATGCAAAAATATTGAATTCAGTGCGATCCGGAAATGCCGGGAAGTTGGAGGGCAGTGATGACAACTGAATGGCTTTGGCAAAAGCCAATTCGGCATCAATCCGGGCCGCCGCCTCTTTTATAGCCTCTTTCAGAGCATCAACCATCGTGTTAATGCCGTTGGAAAGAACTTTGAATTCCTCGTTGGTAGTTACTTCAACCCGTTCCTCCAGGTTGCCGTGAGTAATTTCCTTAAGAGAATCATTGACTTTGAAAATACCATCGATTACGACCGTTTGTACCAATTTGGCGACCAGGAAGAATATTAAAGCAAACAGCAGCACATTAAACATTACCAGGGTGGCGGTGGTGTTGTTGCGGCTCAAGTACATCTCATCGGTTGGTAACTGACCAATAATCAGATAGTCGCCATTGGTTTTATATGCTACCAACATCTCCCCCTTGGGGGTTTGGGCTACGAAGCTACCGCTCTCACCGGATAATTGATTCTTATTAAACCCGTAATCGTAGACGGTCTTCCCGAGATACTTTTCATCGGCGATACTTATTATTTCCCCTGACCTTAGGGCGATCAATACGCTGCCGAAATTCCCAACCCGAAAACCTGGGGCCAAGTTCTTAATATTGGCAACGTCCATGGCCCGGGTTAATTTGTCCGGGCGGTAGCCTATCTGGACCACACCAGGGGCATCCATTCTGGACACTCCAACATACTGGAACATTTCTTTGTTTATGCCCTTGGGTTGCGGGTCCTGGGCCAACTCAAACAGTTTGTTTTTGATACCGGGCATGAAAGCAGCCGACTGGGGGTCGGAATACATATCATAGTTGAAGTATTCTTTTACCGTCCCCGAGATCAGGATGCCCCGCTCATCAATAATATGTAACTCATCAACTGCCAGCAAGTGCCGGATGTTTTCAAGCTCTTCGTAGTCTGTAACCAGCGATGGATTCATCTTCAGCATATGAGCAAAGGCGCGGACTTTGGCCAGGGCATTCGCATTGGTTTCGCGCCTGATCTCACGCAGGCTTCTATTATTGATGGCAATTTGCTTGATCACATCATCAATTTTTAAATAAATCAGCTTCTCGGCATTGGTATAGGCCTGCCTGGTTTGAATACCATACGAGACGAAAAAGGCCGCAACAAATGCGATGGACATAAACAACAGAAGCCAGGTTAGAAAAGTTTTGCGCATGGCCGAGAAATCCTCCCAGATAGCGAAAATGTCTTGCCGCTAATGAATGGCATGAAGTTCAATAATTGGACCCCGATATTGATACAACAAATACTTCTCTGCCTGCATACCATCTCGCTGACACATGTACTCTTTGCCTCATATCGATCTGATTATGGTCCGACGTATTCCAGAAGTCCTACACTATGGCCGTTAACATCCTCGTGCAGTTTTATCTGGGCCCTGGCTTCAGCAAGAGTTGAGAAAAAACGGCGCCAGCTGCAATTTCTGCACTCTCCGCCGTACCTGAAATCTGGACCGGGGTCCAGACTCTCCCCGCCTCCCATTGCCGAATCCAGGGCCTCATCAGGTAATTCGCTTACCAATAGGGTATTTTTGTCACCTTCCTTAACCACTAATTTTCCTCCTTTCATGTTACCGGCTTACAGATCTCTGGTTCATCCCCAGACGACTCGAACCGCTTGCGAGGAATAAATTGTGGTTGCACTTCGAACCGATGAATGATTAGTCGGTGACTGTTTTCTTATACGCATCACCCGTGAAGGTAGCTCATCTAAAGATTGGCTGATCCAAAAATATATTACAAGGACATTTAAAGGGCAGCATGCAGCAATTGGGAATACCATAAAGAGGGCAATAATAGGGAGAACGAATACGGTTGCGACCAGCAGGAAACATTTAATGCCACCGTTAATGCGGTCATGTTTACCCTGACCATAGTTAAAAGCAATGAAAGGTATCATGGCCGCAACCATGCCGTTTCCGTTCCGGGGATTGGACATATCACAATAACACTACTTTGGTATTGGGGTTATTACCATCCAAAGCTCAATGGCGTTATGCCATTACCTCACCTTCATTGGTATTGTGAATGATTGCTTTCAACGTGCCCGACTAATCGGGTGTATAGAAGATAAATGGTCAGCTGGGCAGACTCAAAAACTTATCACCAATTTGCCTCCTCGATCACAATAGGAGGCGTGACAGTATGATCATACCTATGACATTCGCCTAAATAAACTGCGTGGCTACGCTCATAATGCCAAGGAGAAGTCCATCCGCACCATGAGATTCGGCATACTGCTCGGTACACCTTCGTACCCTGCCCACCGCCCGTTGCTTTTGCCAGTTCGTCATCGGTGAGTGGGCCAGCAGGCTTCAATCCTTTAAGGTATTCCACCAGTTCGGTCATACTGAAATCGAAGCCATTATCCCGGCCTATTGAAACGATCTCTTCCAGGGATTCTCCACCGGAGAGCATTTTGCGCACAGATTGGTCCTCGAAAAACCTCTGTACGGCTTCCTTTGACATAGACATCCCCCCACTTTATTAGCGTTTTTTTATTATACGGGGTACCTGTTACTATGGCTCAGGACTTAAGCAATTTCCATAATGCCGGAAAAACCTGTAACGTCAAAGACTTCTTTGACCGTTTCGCTGACATTAATAATTTTCATGGTGGTACCCAGGGCATTGACCTTTTTCTGGGCAGTCAACATAACGCGTAACCCAGCACTGCTGATATACTCGAGGGGGCTGAAGTCGAAAATAAGGTTTACTGCTCCCTGCTCAAAGATGGTCCCCAGCTCACTGGAAAGTTGATTTGAGGTTACAACGTCCAGTCGTCCTGCCAGGGTTAAAGTTATGGTGTTGCCGTCGATTTTTTTTGTGATATCCATAGTTGATCGCTCCTTATAATTGTTTTTTGACGGTAGAAAGAAGGGGAAGCCTTAAAGTCTTATATAGTCTGCCGACGAGCCAGTTCATAGAACCAACCCTGCTTAGCCATAAGCGTTTCATAATCACCTTCTTCAACTATTTTACCGGAATCTAAAACCAGGATCCGGTCACAGTGACGGATGGTTGAGAGCCGATGAGCAATAATCAACCGGGTGCAGTTCAGGCCGGCGATACTGTCGGCGACATGCTTTTGAGTTATGTTGTCAAGTGCGGAGGTGGCCTCGTCAAAATAGAGGATCTTCGGTTTGGACACGATGGCCCGCGCTATTAACAATCGCTGACGCTGTCCCCCGGAGATACCTCCGCTCCCTTCCGAGATCATGGTATGCATGCCCATCGGCATGGCCTTGATATCCTCCTCGATGCCGGCCATCCGGGCCGCTTCCCAGGCATCATCCAGTGTCTTCCAGGGAGCGGTTATGATGATGTTGGAGAATATATCACCCGCAAAGAGTTTGCCGTTTTGCAGGTCCACTCCAATCAGTTGTCGCACCGAGCGCAGGTCCAGGCTTTCCAGGTCGTGGCCGTCATAATAGATGGCACCGGTCTCCGGCTTCTCAAAACCCAGCAGGAGCCGCATCAAGGTTGACTTGCCACAGCCAGTTTTTCCTACTATAGCAACATATTCACCAGGCCGGATTTTAAGGCTCACATTATCGAGCACCGCCGGACCCTCAGGGTCATATCTGAAGGTAAGGTTGTTAACCTCGATACTACCAGCCAGATTGGTAATGATCTTTTTGCCAGCAGCTGTTTCCGGCTGGGTTTCGAGAATTGGCTGCACCATCTCCAACAGCGGTTTTATATTGGCCAGCGTCTTGGCTATGCTACCCAGGGCCATTATTGCGCCGCTCACTGATCCATAGGCCACATTGAAAGCCATGTAATCCGCGGGGCTCACCGCAGTTTTGCCGGCAAAGTAGTAGATTATCAGGGTGCCACCCATGGTAATCATGGTAGATATCGCGCCGTTAATTCGCAGGAAGAGCGGCGGGGAATAGGTCAAGCGGCCCTGTTCCTTGTAGAGGGCGGCCCATTTGGAAAAGGCGCGTTTCTCCGCCCCGGCCAGCTTGATCTTCTGCAATCCGCTGAAAAGAGCAAAGACCAAACCACTGAGCTTGGCGGAAATCTTCATCCTTTTGCG
>DCTH01000093.1:0-11739 GCA_002329495.1 Syntrophothermus sp. UBA1445
ATAGAAAATACATAATAAAGAGAATTAGCAAATCAGCATTCCAACACAAAAACCAGGGTTCGGACAGAACCTTCGGGGATATGGTAGCGCTGGCTACTGCAAATGAAACGAGAATCCTCTGTTAAGCATGGGGGAGTGTCAAACCTTGCGCGAAACAGATTTCAAAAAAAAACGGACTCCATCTGGAGCCCGTTTTTAATTGGGTTCTAATCCAGGTTAACCTTTGACATGCGGAAGATAAATTGTGCCGCGTCCGCCCTGCTGACCATGGCGGCAGGGCCGAAGTTGGAATCCTTGCCTTCCATGATCTGATATCCTTTAAGGATGGCCGCGTATCCGATGAAGCTATCACCCTTTTTAATATCCTTATAGTAGTTGACGTAAATATTTGGCAACTGGGCTACCCGTTCCAGATTCAGGTACCGGATTATGATCTTTCCAGTGGTGGCGCGATTGAGTGCGGCTGAGGGAGCAAGATCTTCGGTCAACCAGCCACGGGATTTGGCTCTCTTTACGATTTCAGCATCATCCAGTTCATAAATGCTTCTATCGCTATCGCGGGCCAGGATTAATGCTCGCAGGAAGGAGACCAGAGTTACCGGCTGATTCGGTTTAAAACTGTTGCCGTACTCCCGGAAGAAGCCCATCTGTCCCAGGATGTTGATCTCTCTCTGACCGGGAATGCCATTCAGATCATTGAAGGCCTCGGTGGCAGGAGGAGCGGGCAGCGGCTCACCCGCCCAGTTCAGCAGCTTCCCGGTGCGGGCATCCAGCATCAAATAGGGACCGGAATCGTAATCGTTCCACGGTATGTAAACGAGACGTACATCCTTGACACCCGGTTCTGAGGTCAGCTTGCAGTAGCTGAGCGTAAGAGGTTCCTGGCTTAAATATGAAGCTGATGCCTGGGCATTGTTCAGGATACCGGTGGTAGCCGGGAATTTAAGATCCGGCCAGGTCAAGCTATACTCAACAACTTCGCCGGTGATGGTATCAACAGTTAAACTTATTCCGTGGTCAGGCACCGGGATGTTGTTGACCAACCGCGTGAAGTTAAAGTACCTGGTTGGTGCCTGGTCTTCAGGAACCGTCCGGCTCTCCAAGTCCGTATCCAGCCTGATGGAATTCGATTTTCCCGGTTGGATGCGCTTCAGGAAGTCACGTGCTGCCTTCTCCAAATCCTCCCGGCTCTTGGCCTTTTGAGGGTCAAAGGAATCGCGGGGATAATAATAGGAGAAGGACTTCATCTCTCCGGTTGATGCATCCAAACGGGCGTAAACCCGGTACTCCTTGCCATTGTCAGTTTTGGTGAAGTTTAAGTTCCAGCTTCTGTTTTGCGGCTCTCCGTATACTGCTTCCAGATAGGCACTGCGCAGTGACATGTTCCTGGCTGCGGGCACCCATTGGTACACAACCTCGCAGGCCTTCTGCTGGGTGAGAAGATTAGCATGCTTGATAATCTCTTCCTGCTCCTCAGGAGTTAACTCCACATTTGCAGCTTGATCGGCGGCATTTATTCTCTTCTCCATGGCTCCGCCTCCGCCTGCACCCGGATAAATATCCTGCCCTTCCAGGTATGAGCCCGAAGGGATGACGAAGGGCTTGCCGGTAAGCGCGTCAATGAAGCCTCCCGATTTGTGGGTGAGGCGGTAAACCAGTACCGGTTCCCAGGTTGTACCCTGGCTGAATGGCCGGTATTGTGGCTTAACTAGGTATTGCAGCTCAAACATACCGGCGTCCTTGAAAGCCTGCCCTGCTTGAGATGCAGAAACCACCTGGGCTGCGGAAGGGAAGTTGGTATAGGTATATTTCAGTTGATATGAAACCACGGTTCCATTGAATTTATTCACTCTTACAACTGCGCTTTCGCCGCGTACCGGTATGTTGTTGGCTACCCTCTGCCAGTAAAAGGTGTAATCACCCAACCCGTAGTAGTTGTTTTCCGACTGCTTGATAGGAGAGACGAGACGTAATTCGCTCATGTGATTCGGTATAATCCGTTTCAGAAATGATTCCGATATTTTGGCGGCCTCGTCAACCGTGTAAGCGGGGATACGGACTGCCGGGGAGGTATCGTCTCCGGGCTGATATGAGTACACCGAGGTGATCTCGCCGGTGTTGGCATTAACTTCGACACTAAAACTGCCACCGGCATCGTCAGTCGGTCTCCAGGACAACGACCAGGTGGGGTTGTTGTCGTAATCGCTGAACTGCGAAGTGAACTCCTTGTATGATGCCGGGATCTCAAACTTAAGTTTGGCGGTTTCAATTGCCTTCTGCAGGGTTACTTTCGGCTGGTTACCGGCCAGAGTATGCAGGGGCAGGATGGTTATAAAGAAGAATATTGCCAGCAACAATATAAGGGGGCGGTTGATAGTCTTCAAAATTAAAGACACTCCTTTCATTCCTTTCTAAAAAAAATATACGCCATCGAAAAAGGTATAATTTCACTGGGGAAAGAAAATCAAGCATCATATCATAACAGAAAGTATGGTGAACATTTAATTCGCTATCGGGCCGTAAAGACCTCTTCAAATGTGTAAAGTGAATTTTTGACGTTTTTAGGTCAAGGATACCATTGAAAAGTGATAGGCTGACACCGTGTATAAGCTCTGTCGATGATGTAACGTGAAGTAGTGACGTTATCGGGAACTGGATTAAAGGGGAAAATGATGGGGACAGAAGAATGGGCAGGTGTCAAAAGGACCTTCCCCGTGACACCTCGGGAGGATTCTATGATGGAAAAGGTAACTTTGAAGGTCAATGATATGAGCTGTGCCGCCTGTGCGGCTCGGATTGAAAAGGGATTGCGGCAGCTGTCCGGGGTGGA
This sequence comes from Syntrophothermus sp. UBA1445, assembly GCA_002329495.1. Classification (GTDB taxonomy): domain Bacteria; phylum Bacillota; class Syntrophomonadia; order Syntrophomonadales; family DTU052; genus DTU052. The sequence continues at coordinate 2,831 of DCTH01000093.1, forward strand.
ACGAGCCGAGGTAAATCTGGCCCTGGAACAGGCGACCATTGAGTACGATCAGACCGTGATCGGTATCAAGGATATTACCGAAAAAATTGAAGGGCTGGGTTATTCGGTACCGGTGGAAAAAATTGAACTGCGGGTGGGAGGAATGAGCTGTGCTGCCTGTTCGGCCCGGGTGGAGAAGAGTCTGAGCAGGATGCCGGGCGTAAAGAGGGCGGGGGTGAACCTGGCCACTGAAATTGCCACCATCGAGTATTTCCCCACCCGGACCAGTGTTGACGAGCTCATCCAGACAGTTCAACACACCGGCTATGATGCCGAGCCGCTGATCCGTGATGTTCGTGAAGATGCCACTGAGCCCGATGAACTCAAGGGGCGGCCTCGTATGTTAATCTTCGCTGCAGTTTTCTCTCTGCCCTTTGTGGCGATGATGATCGCAGAACTCATTGGTCTGCCGGTGCCGCACTGGCTGATGAGTCCGCCGGTCCAGTTACTCCTGGCCACCCCGGTTCAATTTATCGCCGGGTTCACCTTTTACCGGGGAGCATATTTTGCCCTTAGAAACGGTAGTGCCAACATGGATGTCCTGGTTTCTCTGGGCACCAGTGCCGCCTATTTTTACAGTCTGATCGCCTCGATTCTGACCCCTCATGCCAGCCTCTACTTTGAGGCCAGCGCGGTGTTAATCACTCTGGTCCTCCTGGGCAAGTACCTGGAAACTCTGGCTAAGGGCAGAACTTCAGAGGCTATCAAGAAACTGATGGGACTTAGACCCCGGACGGCCAGGGTTATCAGGGATGGACAGGAGATGGATATCCCCACTGAACAGGTGGTGGTAGGAGATCTGGTGCTGGTACGGCCAGGTGAGCGGATTCCGGTTGATGGACAGGTGATAGTTGGTTATTCCGCGGTAGACGAATCCATGCTAACCGGGGAGAGCGTGCCGGTTGACAAACAGACGGGCGATCTGGTGACGGGGGCTACCGTAAATAAATTTGGGGTACTCCGGGTCAAGGCTACCCGGGTGGGGCGCGACACCGTGCTGGCTCAGATCGTGTGGGTGGTGGAGGAAGCCCAGGGGTCGAAGGCTCCGATTCAACGCCTGGCGGATGTGGTAGCCGGTTATTTTGTGCCGGCCGTTATTGCTATTGCGTTACTAACCTTCTCGGCCTGGTACTGGGTGATAGATGCGCCTCTGGCGAGGGCCCTGATAAACGCCACTGCCGTTCTGGTGATTGCCTGTCCCTGTGCCATGGGACTGGCCACGCCCACCTCTATCATGGTGGGGACTGGGCGGGGAGCTGAAAACGGGGTACTGATCCGAGGCGGGGAGCACCTGGAACGAACCCATATGGTGGACACGGTAGTGCTTGATAAGACCGGGACCATAACCAGGGGGGAACCTGAACTGACTGATGTAGTCGTCACCGCACCATTCGCCGGTCAAGAAGAGGATTTGCTGTTATGGGCTGCCGGGGTCGAGAAGATGTCGGAACACCCGATTGCCCAGGCTATCGTGACCGGAGCCGGGGAGAGGCTGAAGAAAACGGAACTGCCTCAACCGGATGATTTCACGGCCATTCCGGGGAAAGGTATATCCGCTCGGCTTGATAATAGAACTGTTCTTATCGGAACCAGACGACTGCTGCAGGACTTTCAAGTTGACATAACATTGGTTCAGGCAGTAGTGGATGAGATGGAACAGGCCGGCAAGACCGCAGTCTTGATGGCGGTAGATGGCCAGGCAGCGGCGGCCCTGGCAGTCGCCGATACGGTCAAAGAGCACTCCGCCCGTGCCATACAGGAGTTAAAAGAGTCAGGGATTGAGGTGTGGATGATCACCGGTGACAACCGGCGGACTGCGGAGACGATAGCAAAACAGGTGGGAATTGAGAACATTCTGGCCGAAGTACTGCCGGGTGATAAGGCCCGGGAGGTCCAGAAACTGCGGGATCAGGGCCGGGTGGTGGCTATGGTTGGAGACGGGATCAATGACGCTCCCGCTCTGGTAACCGCTGATGTGGGTATAGCCATGGGCACCGGAACCGATGTGGCCATGGAAGCAGCGGACATCACCCTTATGAGTGGGGACCTACGGGCGATTGTGACTGCCATCCGGTTGAGCAGGGCTACCATGCGCAATATCAAACAGAACCTGTTCTGGGCATTTATTTACAACATTATCGGGATACCCCTGGCAGCAGCCGGATTCCTGAATCCAATTATTGCCGGAGCAGCCATGGCATTAAGCTCGGTATCGGTAGTAACAAACTCCCTGCGGCTCAGGACATTGAGGCTGAGTTGAACCGGAACAGGATTGGATACAAAAGGCAATTGATCGGATGCCCAGATGAGGAGGACGCGGGAGAACTGAAACCATTTCATCGATCCATTCGTATCTATTGTTAGATTCATATTATGAAGGAGTGGTATCAGTGAAACGGACAGTCATCGTGGCTATTATGGCTATCATGTTTCTGGTAGGGGGTTGCGCCACCACACCTCCGCAGGAAGAATCAGTACCCAACATCGGGGGCTTACACCTGGGCGATACGAAGAGTCAGGTGACTCAGGTTCTGGGCAGCGAATACGATGAAACCTTCGTTGAAGAAGGTGGCCATTTTGGCGAGTCGTATTATGTCTGGGATTACCAGAAGGGCGTTGAACTCATTATTGGTAAGGAATCAGGCAAGGTCCTGCAGATTGATGTGACTACTCCCGAGATGAAGACTGATATGGGAGTAAAAGTTGGCGACAAGATGGCTATCGCAATTGAAACGTACCAGGAAAAATACAGTGAACCAGAGAGCATACACACCGGTGAAAAAGTTGCCGGCTGGTTTGAGGTGGGTGAAGAAGCTCTGGTTATTTTTGATGCTGACAGGGATGACGACACCATTGTGAATCCAGAGATTACTCCGGACAGTGAAGTGGAAATGATCAGATTGGTCTACGCCAAATACATTGACTGACGATTAATACAGTTTGTTTGGGGGCGCCTATCTGATGGTTTCATTCATGCTGCCCGACCGGTAGCCGTCAAGGTCGAGAGCCACGTAGGTAAAACCGCAGGACTTGACGGCTTCTGAGAGTTGGTTCAGGGTTGTGAGGTTTAAGACATCCGGGAGTTCTTCCCGGCTCACTTCAATCCTGGCCAGATAACCATGATACCGAACCCTCACCTGGTTGATTCCCATTATCTTCAAACGGTGTTCTGCTGATGCAACCTGGGCAAGTTTATCGACGGAAAGCCTGGTTCCGTAGGGGAATCGTGATGCCAGACAGGCTGAAGAGGGCTTATTCCAGGTAACAAGGGCAAGAGATTTCGCCATATCTCGGATTTCAGCCTTGGTTATCCCGCACTCTATGAAAGGACTCTTAACCAGGTCAAAACTATTGAGTGCGGCCATACCGGGACGATAATCCTCAGTATCAGAAACATTACTTCCTTCCAAAACTGCCTCGCATCCCGCTTCAGTTGCCAATGCAGTTATCAGTTGAAACAGGTGTTTCTTGCAGAAGAAACACCTATCGCTGTGGTTTCTTGTGACCTCTTCAATCCGGAGCGGATCAGTCCTTATCGTACGCAAGTCGGCCCCCAGCTGGGAGGCAACCCGTTGTGCCTCCTCTTCTTCCTGCTTGGAAACCAAAGGTGATGAGACCGTTATTGCCAGGACATTCGAATTGCCCAGGCAGTCGAGAGCTACTTTCAAAAGCAGACTGCTATCAACGCCCCCTGAAAAAGCTACCGCAACCCGGGTGAACTTCTCAATTTCCTGCCGGAGACGTCGGTATGAAACGCTTAAGATCATATCTAACCCCTTTTTCAATTCGATGATTAAGCATTGCGCTGTTTTAGCGCTGATTATATTGTATAAGAGTTTAAAAACTTATCATACCACTTGAGACTCTTCGCTGGTTGGTTTCCGGATAATCACCCCCCCGCTTTGGTGCTTTCCGAGTGCTAAGAAAAATAAACCAGTACTGTTAAAATGNNGTGATAGAATTATTAGGGATGGGTGCTAGCGCACTGCTTTAATCCGAAACACCATTCCCCGAATAGGCAGCTGAAGGAGGGGGAGCATGAAGTTAAACTTCAAGAGGAGCCTTTTGGGATTCAAGCCCGCTGCGGTCAGGAGTGAGATCTACAGGTTGCAGCATGAGAGTGACGAACGAGTAAAGTTTTTGCATGACGAATTGAATCGGGTAACTGACCAGCTTATGGAATCGGAAGAGATGGTTAGTAAGCTTCAGGCACGGTTACACCAGCTGCATGCCCGGGAACACCTGATTGCAGAACTGATAATAAATGCTGAAGTCACCGCCCGTAAAATAGTAGAGCAGGCCCGGGCCCAGGCTGAGGATGTAGTTTTGAATGCTGAGACAAGAAGGACCGAAGTGATTCAGGAAATGGAAATTCTGTACTCCAGAATGGATGATTTCAAGAGAGAATTCAGGGGTCTGATCAATCATCACCTGCACTGCCTCGACGCTTACGAGGTAGGAGGAAGGGTTGCAGATACAAAACTGGACCTGATGGCTGAGGTTGAGGCAACCACCCATTAATGAATTTGTTTGCCGACGTCCGGTGGCCAAACGATACTGGTTTTGCCCTGACCACGTACTTTTACCGGAGAGGAATACCATTTTTGCGGTTGTAGGTTTCCTTTGATATTATAAGCCGATCCAGATTGGGATCACGGTGACCGGTGATCCTGAGGAGTATTTGCTGTGACTGTCGCAGGTCATTCAGAGTCAGGGTTGGATAGTCTTCAAAGCCGTAATCCCCGTTGGGCAAACGGGCATACCACAATTCACCGTTTTCCTTAATCCATTCGTCGCGGGTATCTTGAATTGCCATGAGCATCCTATCCGCTGTCTCCTTGTATTCGGTTACACCAGTAGTCAGGAACATCTCGTAGAGAAAGTTCATCTCCGCCAGCAGGTGGTTAAGAGAGGTATGGGTTTGGTGCTTTCCGGATGAGTCCTGGTAATCGGGGACCAGGTAACCTCCATTCTTACTCCGGTAAGCTTTTTCTCGGGCAAAGCTGCAGAGGAAACGGGCGTACTGATGAGCTCGTGCCAGGGCATTATCTTCGCCGTAGGTCTGAAAGGCTTCAAGTAGATACTGGGCAGCGTCAGTATTGAAACGGGTGTCATAGAAATCATGACCAAAGCCATAGTCCTCAAAAAGCCAGTTGGACCGGGGCCGGGTAGGCCAGTAACCGGCACTGTTCTGGCTGTTAATAGAGCTGTACATGGAACTGATCCCGATAGCATAGGTGAAACGGCTTTCTTTGGACAGGAATGACCTGCCAACGTGTTGAGCCGGGCAACGCCAGAACCCCCGGGGATCGGTGGGAACGTAACTGAAGGGCACCATATCATAGGTTCCATCCAGCCAGAATTTTCGCGCCCGGTTCAGGTCGGCTACGCGAATTGAAGAAACATCGGTCTCATTTCCCCAGTTCACCAGCTTTTCATGGCTGATGACACCCCAGAGACGGATTATACCTCCCTGGGTGCTGGAAAGGGGAAAGCGGAACTCACTCTCACCCTGGTTTCGTTGCACTGAAACCCTGGAGGTCTTCATCTCCCGTAAAACACCATGTCCCAAATCCTGCAACTGGTCGACTGGCCCCAGGACCAGTGATTTTTCTTCTCCGTCCAGAAAGACAATCCCTGATGGCAGCTCGGTTTTCAGTTGTTTGGAATTAATAAGTTGCCAACTGGACCGGCCAAGGACCACATTCCCCTCCGGATAAACCAGGGCCCTGCCATTATCGGGGTGGGGACCGGACAGGGTCAAGAGGCCCTGACAGGAATGGCTTAAGGTTGTGATGCCCTTGGATTCAATAAAAAACAGGACATCACCATTAAGTAAATCCTGACACGTCAGAGTTACCCGGCCAATCTCCTGACTGCGGTTAAAAACGGTGTACTGATAACTGGATTGCCGCATCAGAGGTTCTTCTCTGATGGTAGGTCCGACCAAACGGGTACTCAAACCAGAGTCGGTTTCAACCACGAAGGATAGTCCCGAATTGATGTTAACTTCAGCGGGTCCGCTAGTACTGCTACGGTCGAGAAGGCCAGGTTTACCCCATAACACGATGAGCATAACTGCAGCCAACACGGTTATGAACCGGAAAAATCTTCGGACCGGTCTAATCCTGGTTAACATAATTCATCATCCCTGTGCAGTGGTTTTGCTTTTCTTCGCCTTCCCCAGATTATCTGCATCAAAGCTATCTGGTCAGGATTAAAGCGGGCAGTATGTAAAATGGGATGCTGTTTTCGGTGCTCGCAGGCATGGTTACAGCAATTATATACTTCATACCGAACGTAACTGGACGGTAAATTATGGCATGGATGCGGTTTTTCCGGAAATCCAGGCTTTAGGCAAATTATTCTTTTTTGTGTAGAAGGGAATGGGAACCGAAGTTCTTTGAAAAACGAACTATGAAGGAGGAGAAAAGTTAAATGGGAGTAGTGCAATGTGGGCTTTATACCAGCCCGGAGGGTGACTATAACGGAAAAAGGCGGTTTTACCGGGAGGGATGAGGCTCCAAAACCCAGTGCGGGATTTCCCTGATCAGGTCTTAGGAAGGAACCGCCAGGTTGCAGGTTCTATGGGTTTAAAAACGACGAAAACNNCGTAGTTCCCTCGGAGCTGGTTTCAAAGGATAAATCGGCGTGATGGCGTGCAGCAATACTGTAGCATACCGCAAGCCCCAGGCCAGTTCCAACATCCTTGTCGGTGACAAATGGAGTGCCGAGTTTTTTCTGTATCTCGGGGTTAATACCCCTCCCCGTGTCCTTGATGGCCAGAACGACTTTACCGTCTTTATAATGAGTGGAGATAGTCAGGTTTTCTCCTGGTTCCATGGCTTCTAGTCCGTTTCGAGCCAGATTGCACACCAGCTGACGGATCTCCTTATCGTCGAGATTCAGGATGGGAACCGGTTCGAGTTTTAGTTCCACCGTCTTTTCAAAACGGTTGGCCTCCGCTTGCAGTAGTGGGTGAATCGCATTAAGTATGTTATTTAGATTATGGGGACGAAGGTCTACGGCCTTGTCCTTGGCCAGCAGGAGGAATTCGGACAGGATGAAGTTGGCGCGGTCCAATTCCTCAATGATAATGGTGAAATAGTCCTTGAACCCGGCACCTTCCGGGGTCTCTCCTATCATTTGCAGAAACCCTCGCACCGAGGTCAAAGGATTTCTGATTTCATGTCCAATACTGGCAGCAGTCTCACCAATTAGGTTCAACCGGTCCAGGCGTGCCAGGTGTTCTTCCAGCAGCCGTTTTTCGGTTGTATCCTGGAATACCGTCAACCAGCACGGTTCGCCATTCATGACAATAAGCTCCGATGACAAGTGCCCGGTTAGAATCTTCCCCGATTTGGTTTTGACTGTCGTTTCCATGCCCTGCAGAGCGCCTTGAACACCAAAGGCTTTACGAAAATCGCGGCAGAAGCTATCAGCAGCCCAGAGGCCGAGGTTGGTTGAATTGTTTCCTATGGCCTCCTCAGCCGTATACCCAGTAGCCTCCATCCATCGCTGGTTAACATCAATGTAGGAACCGTCAGAAACTCGGGAAATCGACATAGTAGCCGGATTTAGCTGGAAGGCCTTGTAAAATCTTTCTTCTGACAAGCGCAGGGCTTCTTCGGTCAGGTGACGATGGGTTACGTCGCGCCACGACACCGCAATTCCGTCGCCCATCTTAACGGCCTGCACATCAAAATAGCCGGAGACAGACCTGTCCTCATAGTATACAGATTCTAATGACAAAGGTTTGCCGGACTCGACCACCCGAATATACTCGGCAAACAACTTGGAATTACGATGGCCCGGGTAGACGTTAAACAAGGTCTTGCCGATAATGTCTTCCGGGTTTCGTCCAATCGCTGAGCAAGCGACGCGATTGGGGAACTCGATAACAAAGTCAGTAATCAGATTCGATTCATCACGCACAGACGATAGGATTACGAAAGAATCAAGCATATTGTCTACGGAAGCCTTAAAACGATATAGGCTTTGCTGCAGTTCCGCTTCGAGATGTTTACTCTTCGAGATATCATGAAATTGGACCGTAATCTGGTCCTTAATCGGATAATAATGAACATCATACCAGGTGTTTTGAAGTTCTGCCTCAAAGTGTACTGGTAGCTTGGTTTGAATTGCCTTATCGAAATACTGCACAAAGACGGGGTTCAGCATACGTAATAACTCGGAGGGTCTTCTTCCCAGTATTTCCAGCTGGGGCGCACCGAACAGGGCAGCGGCCGCCTTGTTAAAATACAGGATTTGTCCCTGGTTACTCAGGACCATAAAGGGATCTACAAGGGTGTCAAGTGTCTCCGACAGATTCAGAGGCACAGTAACCGGGCTATTTGGGCAGGGTTGTACTGGAATCTCATGTAAATCCTCGGATCTGGTTAATTCGGCTCGCCTATTAACCGTTATACCCATCTCCAGTCCCCCCCCCAAGAAATCACTTGTATCTGTAAGCATTTTGTCATACTTATGGCGATTATTTTGTAGAAAAGTGTCAAAAGGGAATCAACATTTTTCCCTAGACCCTGAATTTAATTCCGTTAATACTTAATTAATTCCAAGTGAGTGATATGGATCCAAGCAAAAATCGGCGTTGGGTTCCAGGATGAAGAACCATAAGGAGTGAAGCAAGATAGAGCATACTATCAATTTGCCGCACTTTTTTATTATGGTCGCTTAATCCTGTTTACGGTCAGGAGCTGGCTTACGATCATTTGCTTCACCCGTTGCCAGGGTATCATACCCAGGCCCATTATCTTCAGTCAAGGGAGAGCCGCAATAAGGACATTCAGGATTCTTCAGAGATGAGAGCCTTGACGCCGAAAAACTTCGGCCATCGCATTTTGGACATA